>QMST01000103.1 GCA_003649745.1 Thermoplasmata archaeon
GCCATCACAGCTACACCAATAACTATGCTTGTAAGAGCCAACGCCTGCGGCACAGGTAGAACCATTTTTGTAGAAGGCGCGAATGTATAGATTGGTGCAACAGAGTCTTCCCTATAACCAAGGGTTATGAGAAATAAATTTACACCACTCTCTATTATCGTTATACCTATAACTATTTTGATCAAATTCTTTTTAAAAACCACTGTAGCCAACCCTACCAGTATAAGAAGAACAACTGCTATAAAGGGTATGTTATAGATCATTTTTTCCTCATCCCCCTGGAGGCAACAAATGCCATGACAGCCACGATTGCAAATAAACCTGCTATAACCTTGAGACCAACAGATAGGTTCATCAGGGGAAGCAACCCTGCTGTGTTAAGATTACCAGTGTTAGGCCCAGCTGGCGGGATCTCACCAAATAAAAGATTACTCCCAACAAGGAAATTATAGAAAAACGTTACACCTATGCCTAAAAACGCTAAGCTGATGAACCCTATTGCTCCAATAGATTCAAGAACAGAGAGATCACTCTCTTTAACCTTTTTAAACACCCATCCAGAACTATAAGCTACAAGCATCAAAGCACACCCAGATGCAACCACTGCTCCACCTTGGAAACCACCGCCGGGTGTGAGATGACCATGCATTATAACATAGAGACCATAGATCATAATAAATGGAAACAATGAGTTTGAAATTGTTCTCACAATTTTTGACATCTCACTCATGTTTTTCCCTCCTGAAAAGCATTATAACACCAGCTACAGCAGTAAACAGCACTGTTGCCTCAGCAAGAGTATCAAAACCTCTGTAATCAAATACTACAGATGTAACAGCATTGTTTGCACCTGTTTCATTTTGTGCATTTGAAATTATATAATCATCCATACTGGAATCAGATGGTTTTCCAAAGGGATGCATCATAATAGAGCTGAAGATCAGAAACACTGCACAAATTGCTAAAGCAGTTGCAGCTATAAGATTCCTAGCATTTTTCATCCTATTCATCCTCCATACGTTTTGTAGCTTTGATTGAAATAATTAATATAGCAGTTGTAAGACATGCACCCACTCCCGCCTCTGCAATAGCAACATCAGGAGCCTGGAGTATGTAGAATTCCAATGATAACAATAAACTCATAGCAGCAAGCGCTATGGTAGCAGAAACCAGATCCTTGAACAGTACAGCAATTATAGCTGTGACAACAATTAGTATTGGTAAAGCAGCATGCAGTATCATTTCTATCATTTCTTTTTCCTCCCTCTCCCCTTTTTTCTATCATCTTTTAGATCATCTACAACTGCTTTAGCCGGCATCACACCGCTTCTATGAGCCGCTCTTGCTATTGCATGTGCACCTGTTGGGTTTGTAACTAGAATACAAATCAAAGCTATGATCGTGTGAATCACAAGCACAGAGTTTCCAGAGTTAAAACCCTCTAGATACCAAAGTCTCAACCCGTACATGATAACAGCTAGTGAAAGAAAGATGGAGCCAAATGTTGTGCATTTTGTACCAGCATGCAACCTAGTATAAACATCAGGGAAACGAATAAGACCAAATGAGGCTAACAAGTTGAAAAAAACACCAATCCCTAAAAAAACATAGATAATGATTTCTATCAACTAAAACCTCCCTCCTTCCAAGTATTTTGCAATGAAAAGAGTTGAAACAAATGATAAAAGAGCATACACAATAGCTACATCAATATAGATAACCTCCTTAGATGCTGCACCAAATATAACCATGCTTGCTATAACAAGCGTGTTTATAGTATCAAGACCAACAACTCTATCTGGAACAGTAGGGCCAAAAACAACTCTAATCAAGGATATCACAATACTTATTATTAGCAACACTAGCGTCAGCATAAAAGCATCGATCATTCTGCAATCCTCCTAACCCATTTTGGAAAACCACCGCAAACATATTTACAATCCCTGGGTTTTTTCTTCAAAGCATCTTCCTTCACATTTATCCAATGTATATACAACTGGTTTTTATCCTCATCAACATCAACACTCAGAGTACCAGGGGTTAGTGTTATAGAATTAGCAAGCATGGTAACACCTAAATCTGTTTTAAGTTTCGGATCAATTTTTACAATCCCCGGGTTTATCCTCCCTGTTATAACCCTATATGCAACATCTAGATTTGCTCTTGCCATGGAGATAAAAAAAGGACCAATCAAATATACAAGGAGGACAAGCCATCTAACAGGGTTTAACATTCTAAAATTGTCTTTTATGAAAACATTTCTCACAATAATCCCCACAATAATGGCAAATATTATCCCAACAACTATTTCAGAATAACTCCATATAAAAAAATCATTTCCACTACTTGTTGTCAACAAGAGGTAAACTAAAAAACCTATCACTGTCGCAACTATGAACTTTTTCATAAACCTACAGCCCCTATAGATAGAAGGAGGTAATCCTTTTTCTTATTTTAAAAATTATGGTTTTTGTACTTCGAAATTGTCTGTGGATGAAAAGATTTTTCCCCCTGAACGAAGTAATAGTGAGAGTATATCAGCTCAAGGAATATCAACAAATTAACTTCGAAGTACCTGGTTTTTTAACAAAAATGCTAAAAACACCTAGTAAATATTGAAACAGAGATAAAATGAAGGTTAAACTAATAGCATTTACTCCCAACCTAGAAAAAATAGCAGCAATGGCTGCAAAACTTACACACACCATTTCTACCCCAGAGGATCTAGAAAAAACCAGTGAGACGGAGCTCAAAAAAATTCTAGAACAGGTTCTTAAACTTGGGCATACAAGTGTTATAGAGCATGCATCTTTCACCTTTTCAATCAGTGGCGTAAGCAGAGCATTAACACATCAATTGGTTAGGCATCGTATAGCCAGTTATTCTCAGCAAAGTCAGAGATATGTTAAACTCAAAAAACCAAGCTATATAATACCCCCAAATATTGAAAAAAACATGCAGGCTAAAAAAGAGTTTATTGAAACCATTGAGCAAATCTGGGAGAAATATAATAATCTAATCGAAAAAGGCATACCCGCTGAGGATGCTAGATATATACTCCCAAATGCAACCACCTCTAACATAATTGTAACAATGAATGCGAGATCATTGCTAAATTTCTTTGAATTAAGATGTTGCTTACATGCGCAATGGGAGATAAGAAAACTTGCAAACATGATGCTAAGAGAGGTAAAAAAGGTTGCACCAACTATTTTTAAAAACGCTGGACCGCCATGCAA
>QMST01000104.1 GCA_003649745.1 Thermoplasmata archaeon
ATATCAATTTTTTTAAGAAAAAATATGGAAAAATGCAGGGAATTACCTTATTTTCTCTCTTCTACAATAGAGAGCGAGCAGCAGGGTTAACGCAGTTACCAAAACTATAAATGTGAACCCTGGTGTCCTCTTGGTCAGCGAAACACCCTCCGTGGTAGGCTCGGTTATTACTATTGTATGAGGCGAAAACTTTGGTACTGAGACTAGTACTTCTACTCCATTGGATCCAATTACAATTAGGTACTCTGGTTTACCATTATCATTTGTTGGATCTAACACATCAGAATAGTTGCTGGCCATTTCTATGTTCTTATTGTCCAATAAAACCTTTAATTTATCCAGTTTTGTTACATTAAATGTAGAGTTGTCCACATCTATTATTATAGTCTTACCAGATTCATTTGAAGACACGTTTACAACTACTTTACCAGTTTTTACAGAACAATTAACCCTTAGATCAGAGTAGGTCATTATATGGGATCTGTTTTGAACCTCTGCCACGTGTCTAAGTTGTACCATTATCCTTGCACCAACATGACCCTTTGCAATACCCTGAAGGGTTTTGTTCTCATATTCCTGCCATTTTGAGGCGTTAACTGTAAAATCTCTCACAGGTTCAGCTAAAAATAATATGCTATCTCCTTTTGATAATTTAGCTGTGATGGTGTTATCATTTATAGAAAAAGAATGGTTTTCATTACTAGGAGCACGTAGAATTATTTTTCCATTTAGCTTTTCTCCAGATATCGACAAGATATTATGCCTGGTCTCTGAAAGATTGAGATTGCTTGATACATCAAGTGTTACAGTGATATTTTTCTTAGCAAAAAGTTTCAAAAGGCCAGTTGGATTATCATATACACGTATTATCTTATTTCCCCCATCATAGATTAGCACAGACCCATGTGTTGATAGTCTATCCTCTGTTGAAGACCTGTTGAAAGAAACAAAGTCGAACACAGTGAGATTTCCATCCCTGTTTAATGTGTAAGCAAATATTTCACCTGTGGATTCATTTAATGTAAACTTGATGAAATCCCCTACAGCATATCCATTATCATAATCTATAGATCCATAAAAACTATGTTTTCTTTTAACCTCTCTGTAAATCTTTTTTGTTAATCTCCATTTTTCTCTTATTTTTTCTTGTGTTTTATTAAATTTCTCCTCTAATTCTGCTAGTCTTTTCTCTATCTTTTCTTCTGATGATGTCCCGTTTACAGAGGTTAGCTGTTTTTGTAATATTTCCTCCCATTTTTCTTTGTCCTCCCACGGTTTATGTGTTTGTGGGAAAGTAGCAATGGCTGGCATAGAGCTCAGGCCTATAAACAGCATAAACAAGGCTAGCGCAATAATGTTTTTTTTCATCATCCCTATCTCCTCCTATTCCAATGTTTTTTTATGATTCTCTATATTAAATGGTGCAATTAAAAATTTTTCTATCGCTGGATTTATATTACCAAAAAATATACACCACATTAGTATGCCATTTGATAGAAAGACACTAATTATTCCAGATAATACAAGGTTTGAAGAGCATCTTATTGTCACAAATGGTGATGTGATAATTTGTGATAGATCAATTTTGGAGTTTGGTGTTAAGACAGATGGCAGGGTCTTTATTGGTGAAGGTGTGAGCATAGAGGGGGATGTCTATGCAGATAATGATATAAGATCTGATATTTTCTCAGTTATAAAAGGCAACGTGTATAGTAGGGCAAATGTTTATCTTGGTGAGAGAGTAAAGATCGAGGGTAAGCTCTCTTTAAAAGGTGATCTAGATGTTGGTGACAATGTGGAGATAAAAGAAGGTTTTGAAGCAAAAGGTTGGATAAACATAAGAAGCCCTATACCATTGGTTATTTACATATTTATTTATCTGCTACAGCTTTTAAAACTGGGTAAAAGTGAGGAAATAGACAAGATACTGAGAGAGTTGGAGGAGGGCGGAGATGAACTCATTCCAGTTTCTGAAACGTTTTTATTTATACCAGAGGGGGCTATGATTGGTTTACAGAAATCAAGGGTTGGCTACAATATGAGGATAGGTAGCAACTGTAAAATTATCGGAAACTATGATATAGATGGCAACTTATCTGTAGGGAATAAAACCAGGATATCCGGGAGTATCAGCTCTATAGGTGATATCCACCTAGGTAAAGAAGCAGCAGTAGATGGAAATATAAACTCTAAAGGAGAGGTAAAGATTGAAAACAAGGTAGTTGTCAAGGGTAACATCTACGCAAGTAAAATCATATTATCAAAAAATGCAACCATTGGAGGCGCCTTGTTTGCAGAAAATGGTGTAACATTTGTTCAACCATCTATTCATAAAAAAATGAAAGAAAAGGTTAAACGATTTGAAAACAATACTGATGTTGTAGATGAGATTAAAGAAATACTAGAGTGAAAAATTTTTATGAGTTTGCAAATTGGTATTGTAGGAAAACCAAACGTTGGTAAATCAACATTTTTTAGCGCCGCTACTGAGGCACATGCAGAAATAGCTAGCTATCCCTTTACTACGATTGATGCAAACAAGGGTGTTATGTATGTAAGAGCAAAATGTCCTTGTAAAGAGTTTAATCTAAAATGTGATCCAAACAATTCCAAATGCATTGATGGAACAAGGTTTGTACCAATAGAAGCCATAGACGTAGCAGGTCTTGTACCGGGTGCGCATCAGGGTAGAGGACTGGGTAACAAGTTTCTTGATGATCTCAGGCAGGCACATGCTTTTATTCACATAGTGGATGCATCAGGTTCCACAGATAGTGAGGGTAAACCTTGCGAGATAGGCTCTCATGATCCGGATGAGGATATAAAATTTTTAGAAGAAGAGATTACTTATTGGATAAAGGGAATTATAGAAAAAAATTTAGAGAAAGTTGCAAGACAATGCGAGGTAGAGGGTAAAAAGATAGAGAAAATGCTCGCTGAAAAATTAACTGGTCTTGGTATAAAAGAGCATCATATTTTGAACGCCATAAAATCAGCCAACCTTGATAAAGATAAACCATCAAAATGGACAGATAAAATGCTCCTTCAATTTTCCAATTATTTGAGAAAGATAAGCAAGCCAATGTTGTTAGCATTCAATAAATGTGATATAGCACCGGAGAGTATCCTAGATAAAATACCAGAGATAGAAAAAAGAGGTTACCCTGTTATTCCAACCAGTGCAGAGGCAGAGCTTGCTCTGAGAAGAGCAGCTAGATCAAATATTATAAAAT
>QMST01000105.1 GCA_003649745.1 Thermoplasmata archaeon
AATGATTACAAGGTGATGATAGCACATACAAACACCTTCTACAGTTACTTAGACCACATCTGGGAATTGGATGCGTCGATCCTCTCTCAGACTGGGGAATTAAAACTGGGAGATAATCCAGTTCATATTGTTGTCCATAAGGGCGATGTAATAGGAAAAACTGGTGGTAGGAAAGGAGCTCAGAGAGGATTGGATTGGGGGATAATTGATTTCTCTAAGACCCTGCAATATATCCACCCAGAGCGATATGGCTGGTATGCTCATTCAGCGCATTTTCTTGAATACTGCAATCAGAGTTTAAAAGATTCTCTGATAGACAAAATAGGGGTGCCGGATCGAAATGTAAAGAGAACAGCTAAACCTTTATGGGGAAAAGCTGATTTCGATCAACAGGGAAAACTCGTGGGAAACTGGTTTTTGCAGGATATAAATTTGAATGATCCACTTGCAGAATGGACTAAACATCTATCATTTGTATACGATGTATGGGATCCTCAACCTATACGCGTTGCTGTCGGCGGCTCCCTTAGCATACCGGCAATACTCTACCAGGTATATGGAAACACCCCAGATCCAGCAGATGTATCTCTAAAAAGTGGAAAAGTGGTTTATAAACTTCAAGGCACTGAGGAATACGGGGAGACCTCTATCAAGGCTACTCTACTAGTGGAAATGATAGACAATGAAACAATAAAAGTAGAAGGTTTTAATGGATGGGTTTCAAATCCAACATTTACTGAAAATGCAAAATATTACATAAGATAAAAAACGTTTAACAAAAAAATATTATTAAAAGGGGATGTACTTCTCTGCGAAACAGGGCAAAAAAAATAGCTGAAACAATCAGAAAGGCACAGGAGATTCATATTGTAACCCATATAGATGCAGATGGTGTTACAGCAGGTGCCATAGCAGCCTCTACCTTAGAAAGAATTGATAAGACTTTTTCTATTCAGTTTGTTAAACAATTAGATAACAACATATTATATAAACTTGAAAGAGAACAACATGAACTTGTATGGTTCACAGATATAGGAAGCAGTGTAGCAGATTATGAAAAAGTGAATAAAGTTATAACAGATCATCATGTCTGCACCAGAGATAAAGACTATGTTTTTCATCTTAATCCACATTTATTTGGCTTAGATGGGTCAACAGAGATAAGCGGTGCAGGGGTGACATATCTTGTAGCAAAAGAGCTATGTCAAGATTGCATTGATTTAACATATCTTGCAATAGTTGGTGCCTGCGGCGATCTCCAAGATGTCAAGCATTGTAAACTACAGGGTTTAAATAGAAAAATATTAGAGGAAGGCGAGAGAGCAGGTGTCTTAAAAAAACAAATAGATATAAGATACTTTGGCAGAGAAACTAGACCGGTATATAAGTTATTACAATTTGCTACTGACCCCTTGATCCCTGGTTTAACTGGTAGAGAAGATGCCTGTATTTCTTTTCTAAATGAATACAACATCCCATTAAAAGATGGTGATAACTGGAGAAGATGGATAGACTTAAAATTGGAGGAAAAAAGAAAAATTGTTTCTGAAATAATGAAACTACTACTCGTAAAAGGTTTTGGTTATAAAATCGCAGCGAGGGTTTTAGGAGAAGTTTATATTTTAACAAAAGAGGATGAGGGAACAGAGCTTCATGATGCAAAAGAATTCGCCACCATGTTAAACGCCACTGCAAGATATGGAGAGTCAGAAGTTGGACTAAACGTTTGCTTAGGAGATAGAGATAAATGGTTTAAAAAAGCACGTAATCTATTAAGGAACCACAGACAAAACCTTGTAAATGGGCTTCAACTAGCAAGAGATGAGGGAATAGTTGAGAGAAAGTTTTTACAATATTTCCATGCAGGTGAAGGAATAAAAGATACCATAGTTGGAATTGTAACAGGGATGATGTTAAGCTCTGGCGAGGTCAACACAAACCTGCCTCTCATAGGGTTCGCAAACACTGAAAACGGTGATGTTAAAGTATCAGCTAGAGCAAGACGAGAACTTGCTGATAGGGGTTTAAACTTGTCAGTTGCTATGCAAAATGCAGCAGAGGCGCTAAATGGTGTAGGTGGGGGTCACAATGTTGCTGCAGGCGCAACCATACCCAAGGGTAAAGAAGAAGAGTTTTTAGAAATACTAGAAAAAGAGATCAAGGATCAACTCTCTTGAGATGTCTTGTAAATTTTCTCTACAGTCACCTCGAAAATAAGAGTCTCTCCAGCAAGTCTATCGAGACTAAGTTGGAAAGAAGGATCCATGCTCCGCATATATCCAAGGAGGGATTGCAACATCTCTCTAGGCCATTCTGTCGTTATATTCAGAGTTTGATTTCTATCTATAACAATGGTTCTATTGAATTCTCTATAGGCTTTATTTTCATCTTTATCTGTATATGATGTGTTTATTTTATCCGCCGTAACATTCTCTACCATATAAACGGTGGAGTATCCTCTACCCTGAATAGTAATAGTATCATTTACCTCTGGAGTAACAAAGATGGTTATAGTATCATTTGTCATTTCTATTATTCTGCTCTTATTCTCTGGGTAAATAACAAATGTTTCATTTACTTCATCAAATTTCACCCATGTAAAATTCTCATTAACATCTACGGTTGGGGTAATATATATCCATATCTTGGTCTCATTGATCTTTGTAACCATAGAGGAGTTCCTCCATGAGGGGTATTTGTTCATCTGAGGTGGTAAAACCTCTCCAACATAATGCTGTTCCTGTCTGAGTACATATAATGTCGTAGATCCATTCCCAAAATATCCCTGAAGACTAGTTGGCATGGATACATTTTCTTTTATATCTATAATTTTAACTACAGAGTTTGTCCCCATAAATGGTGTAAGATTAATTGTGTCACCGATCTTCGGTTTGACACCATATCCTTTTTCTGGAGGAATTGTTATTGTTTTTTTCTCCCCCTCCTTCATACCTACAACTCCTTCTAGAAGCCCCTTTATCACACCAGATGAAAAGTTCTCATATCCACTAGGTGGTGCTTTTCCACCTGATAAATCAACAAATATTCTAAGTGGCTGATAAGTTCTATTTAAATTGTAGATTTTATTTTCCTTAGCCACTGTCTCATTATTTGTATCAAAAACAGTATTGTTAGAAGCATATCTTCCAACATATTCTATTTCGATACAGTCACCGATTCCTACAATTTTTTCTTCCTTATAGATGTATTTAAAATATAGG
>QMST01000106.1 GCA_003649745.1 Thermoplasmata archaeon
GTTAAACACAGTTAGTATTTAAAGGAGATTTTAAGTAGTAATAATTTGTTTATTATTTCTGATAAAAAATATGGGTTATAAAATCGCATCTGATGAACAAATCAAAAAGGTGCTTAGAAGGGTTTTAAGTAAACACCCTCATGTCCAGTCACAGGGTAAACTTAAAATGCTTGTTATAAATGAGCTTAACAAGAGAAGGAAGAAAAAGTTTACTGTGAGTGAGAAACGTCTGAGGGGTATAGCTGCTAGGAGTGGTTTCGTAAAAATTGAAATTCATTCTAGAGAGGGTGATCCTCAAAAGGTTTTGTTTAAATGCCCTGTATGTGATGCTCCTCTTAAAAGGGTTAAAAATCTTACTATATGGGGTGGTAGGGTTACAATAGAGTTTAAATGTCCTCTGTGTGGATATTGGACGAGTAAAAAAAAGAGGGTGCCAACATTATACGTCTTCCATTTTAAAAAATAATTTTTTAAGAATATTGGATTAGTGGTAATTCCCCATCATAACCATCGTAGATTTGTGGGAATGGTAGTGCAAAATAGCCGCTTTGAAGGTATAACACAAGCTCTACTATTACTGGATATAAGATTATCAGCAGCAAGGCAGTAGGTATAGCAGCTGGTCCTCCTGTTAAAATTGTAACAAGTGCTGCAAGAGACGACATTCCAAGAGAGTAGAGAAGATGACCCAACAATGTGTGTGTCTTAGTATACTCTGCGATCTCCTCTGCAGAACATATTCCATTTTTGTTTTTATCAGCTTTTCCATTTAGAGCCAGGTTTAAACTAAGAGCAAAGGGATCGAACATTTCTTTGTAAAATATCGCTGTCCCATGTTCCATTGCAGCTGTTACTATTACACGTCCATCTCCCTCTATATCCATTGCTAGCTCCTTGTTAAAATGTTTTATATTGTTTGATTTTCTAAAACCTAGACTTTCAGAGTCATCAAATAATCCTCCACTGAAACAACTGCAGAATGCCAAGAACATACCCTTTGATTCTATGTGGTCGAGTTTCTTGTCTATTTCATCATCACTAATATAGTTAACCAGTTTACCATCCTCCACATCCGTGTCATATGGGCAAATAGCTTCATCGTATCCATCTTCCTCATCGCCATCATTATCTGGAACTGGTATACCATGACCGTTATAATAAAAAAAGACAACATCATTGGGCCCTGAGTTGCCTGCAAGCCAGTCAAGAGCATTTAATATCTTCTCTCTAGTTGCGTTTTCATTCAATAAAAATCTAATATGATCTGCTTTCCAATTTTTACTGTTTACTAAGGAGTTGTATATATTATATTGCTGTTTCTCTGGCAGTGGTAGATTGTTTGCTGGGTTTTTGTATTTGAATATTACAACTACTACGCCCCAATATTGTGTATCCTCGCTGGTGATGGGAAGTGAAACAATCTGTCTTTCCTCTAGTGTTTTTTCTCTTTCTAACTTATGCAGGGATATGCTAGTTGCAGTTTGTAAAAAGACTGCACTAGTTAAAATAAAAACTATGCTTATGGATAGTATTTTTATTGGTGCTCTCATTTTTCAAATCCCCCATAAAAAATATATTTGTAATATATAATATTTTCTATATTTAAAATTGCTGAAATACTTTTGTTAAAAAGATTACATTTTATAGCCAAAAGCAAAATCATTATAAATAAAATAATTAATATATAAAACTATGAGAAGGTTCTTGCCTATCTTAATTATTCTGCTTTTGACAAGTTCTGTTATTAGTTTCCATATTACAAAAAGTACTGGGGAATCACCTCCAAAACCTTTCATCATGGAGAAATATAAAAATGGTTATCGATACAATGCCAGGGGTTGGATCTATCTCCATATTGAAGGTGACCCATATGAGAGAGGCTTTCAACATGGTTATCTTCTTGCACCTGAGATCACTGATCTAATTACTCGGTGGAGTAATGTCATTCACAACAGCCCCGTTCTGAAGAATATTAAAATTGATCATAACTCATCTCGTTATGAAAAAATTTCTAATGCCTGGTGGAATTTTATTAGAAATCAGTGTAAGCGCATCTTTTGGAATAGAATCCCAGATGAATATAAAGAAGAGATAAAAGGTATTGCTGATGGAGTAAAGGCTCGAGGGTATAAAGTACATGGGAGAGATGTTGATTATATTGATGTTTTAGCTTCTAATGAGATGTACGAGTTTATGACTAGACTTCAAAATCCTATTAAAAGTTTCCATCCATTGAAAACTCTTTTCGGTATTCTGAAAAAAGTGGTTCCTACTGGCTTGGGTGATGAGAAAAGTTTTATCTATAGTTTTTTGACTGCTCCTCCTGCACATCATTGTAATGGGTTCATAGCAACTGGTAATGCTACTACGCATGGGCAAATGGTTGCTGCTCATGGTATTAGATGCGGTGGATGGTGGTACTCATATTATATCGCACAGCGTTGGAACGTTGTGATTGATATAGTTCCTTCTCAAGGGTATAGATTAGTCATGGTTTCGGCACCTGGGTATATTTGGAGTGATGACAACTATTATCAAAACGAAAAAGGTATCGTGTTTATGGATACAACCTGTACCCAGGGTCCATGGAACAACAAGGGTTACCCCATGTCCGTTAGAACGAGAATGGCTGCTCAGTACGGCAGCAGTTTAGATGAGACGATAGATTATCTCCTCTCAAACAATGATGGTGTTTGGACAGCGGCATATCTAATTGGTGAT
Organism: Thermoplasmata archaeon; assembly: GCA_003649745.1. Classification (GTDB taxonomy): domain Archaea; phylum Thermoplasmatota; class E2; order DHVEG-1; family B8-G13; genus B8-G13. The sequence goes on from QMST01000106.1 coordinate 2,722, forward strand.
ACAAAGACTGGTGAAATCGCGAGAATGGATCTTGGTCTCTACAAATATGAGATATGGCGTACCTTCAACGGTTTTTATTGGACTGCAAACAATATAATGAGCAAATCAGTTAGAAGAGAAGCTCTGGGTTTCGGCTTAAAAGGTTTTGCTCTAAAAATCATGGATAAATTAACGGGAGCTTTCCCATATTATAAGTATTTCACCCGTAAATATTATCCTGCTCCTCGTGATGAAAAGTTTGAGGAACTTGGTAAAAAATACTATGGTAAGATCGACATTGAGGTTTTAAAACATAAGATAATGACTGGTTATCCAGTTTGTGATGAGGCATCTACAGATGTCAAGGCAGCAGACACGCAGCTTATAGAAAACAACAGCATATGGGTATTCTGGGGAAATACTCGCGGCATGGTCTGGAACACATCTCTTCTCAAGGATAATCTAGCCGGCGTTAGAGATGTCCCCCCCGCTGGATGGACTTTACTCTGTGGGTTACCA
>QMST01000107.1 GCA_003649745.1 Thermoplasmata archaeon
CTCTAATTTTCTTCAATCTAAAATAATCATAGAAACCATAAACCGCTGTTGAAGATAACACACCCATAATAACAAGATCACTTGTCTCCCCAAATCGTATTATATTAAGCATGGAAAATATTGCTAAAATAATAAAAACAGAAAGTAAAGCCCCTACAACAATGTAAATCATGTTTTTTAAAAAAAACCCTTCTCTGATCCAGAGTTTCATAAAATTTGGCAGATGTTTACTATATTTTTCCAGGAAAATATTGAAACGCATATTTTTATACCTCCGGTGTCATAGATTTAATTATCATTATGAAACCCATGTGGATAATAGGCAGGACAAGAAAGACAAAAAAGTACATCATAAGCATCGTTTGGCCACCACCTGATGACATAAAAGCCATCAATGGTATTATTATGAGTATCACCAATGGCCCGGCAACAGCTGCCACGACATAGCATTCAGCCATGGTGGCTAATGTCTCGTTGAATTTTCTCTGAATTTGTTTATTCTCTCTCATAAACTGCTCTGCCTTTGTTGAGAAATAGGATTTCAATGATCCACCAGAGGTTACCGTGACAACTGCACCTTGTAGGAAGTCTTTAAATGTTTTAGATGGTGTTCTCTCCATGGCATCTTTCATAGCAGAAATGATATCCTTACCCAGGAGTGTTATGTCCTTGTATATCAGCAAAGCCTCGTTTTTCATTTCACCATATATGTCCTGCCGTGATAGGCTTTCAAATATTTGCGTTGGTGTCACACCAGCTGATGACATTGCAGCGATAAAGTTGAGAGCATATGGTAAATGCATGTCTATTTTTCTCGCTCTATTGTTAGAGACAAACCTTGGTTTCATGATATAATATGCATAGCTAATCCCAGCTAGAACAAATGGTGAAAGAAACAATAGAATAATCAAACCAATGGATAACGAGGTTTTTATCAAACTTAAAACTATAAATAGTGTAAGAGAAAATGAGAACATTGATATGAAAACAAGTAAAGATGTTAGAATAGCGCAGGCCATGTACACGTCTTCTGTGACATGCATGTTCGCTGTTTTTAAACTCTCACCTAGTTTTTTTGTGGTGTCAAGTGACTGAGCAATTTTTCCAAACCATTTATAGCCTAGTTTTTGATATTTATTTAGCGCCACTCATCTCCCTCCTCATCTTGTATAATAAAGTCTTTGGGTCCTCGTAGTATTCTGAAACAATTTTTGCAAACTCCTTATAGGATTTAACACCCCTACGGACCATCCAGTTTATTATCTCTGTTCTTATTCTAAGCTCCTTGTCCATGTCCTCTCTGCTCATACCTGTGCTTCCTCTTATTCTCTCTAGGATATAGCTTTTGCCGGAGTAATCAAATTGATCCTTCTCTGGGATCCATCTGAAAACCTCATTTGTTAAAACCTCCTTGGTATTTGGGTCTATACCAACGATTTCCACAATCTGTTTACATCTCCTCGCTCGTTTCCCTCTTACCTTGACAGATGCGTGAAACAGTACCAAGTCCAATGATTGTAACATTATACGTGGGATCTCAATTGGTTTACCCTCCAGCCTGTGAATTAGCGATTGAGGAGAATCCGCATGAATGGTGGAATATGTTGTATGACCTGTGGCCATAGCCTGGAAAAGCACATAGGCTTCTTTACCTCTGATCTCTCCAACGATTATATATTCTGGTCTCTGTCTAAGCGCAGTCTTTACAAGGTCATACATGTCTATCTCTCCAACCTTTCTGTTGTCTACAACCTCGCCAAACCCGATTCTGGTTAAACCTGGGATCCAGTTTGGATGTGGTAGATTAATCTCTCTTGTCTCCTCAACAGAAACTATCTTACTCTGAGGAGGAATAAAAAGGGAAAGAGCATTGAGACTAGTTGTTTTTCCACTTGCTGTTCCACCAGCAAACAATGCATTTGCACCATGCTCAACACATATCCACATATATGCCACCATCTCCGCTGACATCGTCCCAAACTCTACTAGGTCCACTGGTGTAAATGGATCCGCTCTAAACTTACGAATAGTAAAAGTAGATCCTTTTGTGGTAACCTCTGTACTCAATGTCATCTGTATCCTAGAACCATCTGGCAGGGTGGCATCTATCATCGGCTCTGCAATAGAGATATGTTTACCACATTTTTGAGCCAGTTTTATAACAAATGCCGATAGCTCCTCCTCATCCTCAAACACGATGTTGGTTTTCAAAGAACCATATTTCCTATGATATAAAAAAACGGGGGTACCTGGTCCATCGCAGGATATATCCTCTATATTTGGATCTTTCATCAAAGCATCAATTTTACCATAACCAAGAAAATCCCTAACCACATAATAAAATATCTTTTCTTTGGAATTAGAATCCAGTGATATCTCATAGTCTCTTATTATCCTCTCTATGCTCTCCCTGAGATACCGCTGAGCTCCTTTCTCCTCCAGTTCCTCAAGGTTGATGTCTAAACCCTTTATTAGAATATCCTGGATGAACTTTAGTTTCTCTTTTTCAAAATTGTTTAAAGGCGGCTCTATTACTATATATTCTCTCTCCTGGTTTTCAGAATTAAAATAGATCCTAGCAAAAGCATATGGCTCATTTAAAGGATAAAAATCCAGGTCTCTACTCTGTCTAATCTCGCCCTCTATCTCCTCTGGTACCTCTATATCACCTTGTTTGACTATCTTTGGAGGTATAAAAGTGTCAACTGGTATAAACATTGGCACATCCACAGTTGGATGCTCCCTATTATGCTGTGGTATAACATTTTTAGGATGAACCTGACTCTCTTCAGCAGGATGAGATGATGGTGGAGTAAAAACCATGTTAGGATTGCCCTGATTAAAAGAAGGATTTTTTTCTCTAGCTTCTAAATCTCCATTTTTTTTGATTATATCCATTATGTTTTTTTCTTCATTACTAAGTGCAAAACTGTTTTTGTTTATAGAGTGTCCCTGTTTTTTCACCATCTCGTAATCTTTTTTTCTCTCCCCGTTTTCATCTATATAAATGGTCTCAATCACCTCAACATCAGGGGATTCAAAAACAACTTTTCTACTCTCAACCTTCAGGGCAAGATCACTTTCTTCTTGTGACTGCACTCTATCAGAACTATTTTCTTGATATTGCATGTTTTTTTCTCTATCTTTCTTCTTCCAGTAGACTTCTTTATTGTTTTCACTCTCGCCTTCCATCTTACCC
>QMST01000108.1 GCA_003649745.1 Thermoplasmata archaeon
GGGTTGTACTGTTTACTATGGTTTCGCTGCAGTTAGCCAAGACAAGCTCTGCCTCATTTTTAGGCCAAATCATTGTAAAGTTTGCAGTTCCGGTTGTGTTTTCATATTGTATAAACATGTTTAGATTTCCGCCGAGGTTCCCAGTCTGGTTGTACTCTCCAGGGTCGGTGCCATTGTCATACCAGGCTGTGATGTTGATATATTGGATGTCAGACCATCCATTCCCATCGGTAACGTTTATTATGAAATAATACTCACGGTTAACATCTAACAAACCTGTTGCATCATTTAACTTGGAACCTGTAGAGTTTCTGAGATCATAGCTGTTTATTGCAGGAACCTTATTTACTACTGTTGAGTACTGACATTCTGTATCATTCACAGCTGGTGGATCCTCTTGATTGCTAGCGTTATCAATTGCTATACTGTAGAATCTATAGTATCCTTCTCCTTTTGGGAAAGTAAACGACCAGGACCAACCATCGCTACCATTTGTATCAGTTCCAAAACTCCAAGGGCCGAACCATGTTGTATTGTCTGAGCTATTATAATAATACAGTGTAACATTTTTGATGCCGCTAAGAGCATCACTTGCTGTTGCAGTAATAGTTATTGGCGAAGAAGTTTGCAGATATGGAGTGATAGCATCAACTGAAGAAGAAGGTTTATCGACATCTATCCAGAATGGTCCATAATGAACAGTTTCAGTAGATGGAGCCCAGTTACCAGCGTTATCACAGCTTCTAATGTTAAAATACCAGTCGTTTGCAGATGATAGAGATGGACTTGTGACTGTTTCAACACCTGCGCTCACATTAATGGTTTCAAACGTAATATCCTGCGGACCATGTGTCCAGATAACGGCATAACCAGCTAGACCTGTTGTAACCGTTACCGATTCTATAGGATACAAAGTAATTTCATCTATGTAGAAATGATTTTGTGGACCTGTTGACCAGATATAAAGATTATTTTTTGGTGGATTAGCCGTAAACACAGCTTCCTCTTTATACCAAACCCCTGTCTGTGCAGCATTCAAATCAATATGAAGAATTTCATCGCCAGATCCATTTTGTAAACTAACATCTGCAAAGTTACCTGTTGCATTTATTGACTTATAATGGATTGTAAAAATGTATTTTTTACCATTCTCTAATTTATCTGCTATACCGAGTTGGACAATCCCACCATAGTTTCCACCACCTATTGTTGTACCACCTATTATGCTCTGTGCCTTTTCACCAGAGTATGCATCAGTGGTGCTGGATCTTACTGGGTCCGTATGATACGCACTCCAGCCATGAGCAATCCCATTATAATAAGGATCTTCAAATACACCGTTCTCAATTAGATTATTTATATTTCCGTCATCATCAAAAGCCTTCATATAGTAGTAATAATCATCTCCATTGTCAGTGGCATCAGTCCATGTCACTGTAACAGTTGAATCATTGCTCCAGGTGTTCAAGGGATGGTCTGTGCTACTTAAACTAGAGGCTTGATTTGGTGTAGAAACATCCTGTGCACCGGTATCTGTATAGGTGTTGTCTGATAATAATAAAGTAACCGTAAAGTTATCATAATCTACATAGCTATCATAATAGTTGCTCACAAAACCAACATTGTTGTTTCCCCATGAGGTTTTCTCTATAGGTTCGTCTTTAAATGCTTGGATATCATTTATATAAAGGGTACTCTTTGGGTAGCCGCTAGATGAAATATTAATGTACATTTTGATATGATACCATTTATTTTGCTCGATATCTGGATCTCCAGTATAAAAGTTTTGGGAATCATCTCTCCAACCTCTTCTTGTAGGGTTTACATCACAGTATATGCCTCTATACCATATTCCACCCCATCTTGCAGAATCGTTAAAATACACATCATATTCAATTAGGATATCTTTTCCTGTTACATCTAGCTGATTGTATCGTATATATGCATATCCTGCATCTCCAACTGCGGTACATCTTAAATGGTTGTTGGTAATGTTCCAAATAATGTTAGCATTAGATGTTTCAGTCCAGTTGGATCCTATCGTCGCTCTATTAAAAGTATCATAGGCACCATCAACTGGGGTATATATGCCATTTGATGCGCTTGCTCGATAAAGGCCATATTTTGCTCTTGATTGGATTTCCTCTTTTGTAAGTGCTCTACGCCAAATACGTAGTTCATCTATAGTTATCTGATTATGCCAACCGAGATATAGATCGCTGTCGTCTGTTTTGATGCTTTTATCTGGAGCGCTTTGATTTAGCTTTTCTACACCATCAACATATATCTTTATTCTATCATTTTTCTTATAAGTACAAACGATATAATGCCACTTTCTATATTGACCTGTACCAATACTAACACTTTTTGAGGTATATCCACCCCCCTCGGCGCTTGGATGCCATACCAACCAGTTAATAACCATCTGACCTGAGCTCCCTCCATAAGAGTATATTCTCCAATCAGCACCTTTTTGAATTACTTTCTGATGATATCTGTCAAAGTTAAGATAGTCTATCGATACATTGACCTTACCATAATAATATATCCTACAACTATAATCATGTCCCTCTTGGAAGAATGCCTCACAATTTCCATCATCCTCTACCTGGTATCCACGGACCCATATACCAACCTCGGTATCCTGCCAGTAATTAGACCAATAAATGGATTGATCAACCTGGGTATTAGTTGTAGTATCCCATATTTCTGTTCTAATAACCTCTGAATTTACCGCAGGTTTTGTATCGATCTTTATCTTACCAGGGTAGAACCAGGTATACCCTGTATTTACATTTTCATCCCATGTAACATTCCAGTAACACATGTATCCTGAGCCATTATCCACGGTAGCTTTTTTTATAGTGATAGTATCCTCTAGAGTATCCCAGCCGACATTACCTTCTAATCCATATGCATCTATACTAGTACTTCCACCACCCTTATCATATATCCATGCTTCTATGCTAACTTCATCTTCTACATCAAGAGGAGAGGTACCTGGATCATCGATATAGATGATGTCATCATTTCCATCAAACTCTAAGGCATCTCCATGTTGACCATCTACCCATTGAGGATTGCCACTCCAACTATATTGAGAGTTTCCATAGCCAGAGGAATCATAAATTATACTCCCCGATCCCTCATCAAAATGCCAC
>QMST01000109.1 GCA_003649745.1 Thermoplasmata archaeon
AACTAAGACGGGGGAAAATTTGTGGTAAGATTTAAATTGTTTAAGTCTAAGAAAAAAGGAGAGGAGAAAAAAGAGAAGATTCCAGAACAGGTTGAAGAGATAGTTGAGGTAGAGCCGCTTGATAAAATAGAAAAAACCATCCCCTCAGAGAGCAGTGTGCAGGTTATCCATGAGAAAAAAGAAGAAACCTTTGTTTCTACTCCTACAGATTATTATGAAACCTTGACATCAAGTGATGAAGAGGAAACAAAAACAGTTGAAACAAGAGAGGCAAAAGAGTGGAGAAGAAAAACATGGGAAGATATTTCAGAGATTGAGAGAAAAATAGATGAAATGAAAATAGATCACATAGCTAGAAAGGATACAAATATGGAGAAGAAAATTGATCGTATACTTTCTAAGCCAAAATAAATAATTTTATTAATGGAGTAATTATTTAGCAATATAGTTATGTTCCTCGAAAACAGAGGTCTGACATCATTCCTATCTGGCTTGGGTTTTACATTTTTAGTGCCATATATCTGTTTTTTTGCATGGTCTAAACCAGTTTTTATATTTACAGTGGTATCTGGCGTGGTAGCTGGTATAATGGTACCCTTGCTGTTGTTTGCATTTTTTAATAATCATATAACAGCTGGTTTTGTCTCTGGGATGCTTGTGATGATAGTGGTGTTTTTAATAGCATCTTCTTTCTTTCAGTTGGGAATACAGGGTGTGCATACGTTGATAGTTTCAATGGTTTCATCAGCAAGTGTTTATTTACTTCTCTACTCCCTGAGAGGGAGATAGTAGTTCTAAATATAAGGTGCTTTTTGATGATAGCGGTTTTGAGAATTGGTCATAGACCTTTTAGGGATAAGAGAATAACAACACATGTAGCCCTAGTTGCTCGTGCGTTTGGTGCTGATAAGATATTCATAGATACCAGAGATGTTAAGCTGGAAAATACGGTTTTATCTGTTGTTGATAGATTTGGCGGTGATTTCAAGATAGAGACTGGTGTTAATTGGAAAAAAATCATCAAAGGTTGGAAGGATGTTAGTGTTCATCTTACCATGTATGGTTTGCTTTTAGATGATGTTATACCTGAGGTGAGAAAACATAAAGATGTGCTTGTTGTTGTTGGTTCGGAGAAGGTGCCAGCTGAGTTGTTTGAGATGGTAGATTATAATGTAGCAGTTGGAAATCAACCTCATTCTGAGGTTGCAGCGGTTGCATTATTCTTGGATAGATATTTTGAGGGAAAATGGTTAAAAAAGAGATTCAATGGGAAGATAAGGATTTTTCCTAGTAAGAGTGGGAAGAAGGTGATTTCAAAATAGAAAAAAATATTATTTGAATCTCTGTTTTTCGATAAGTATAATGGATATTCCCTCGCCAAAGGATTGTATAAATCTATTAAAAAAAGTTGGTTGCTCTGAAGATGTTATAAAACATTCTATGTTGGTTAGAGATATTGCTGTTGAAATAGCGAGGTGCGCCAAAGCAAATGCTAAGCTTGTAGAAGCCGGTGCACTTTTACATGATATAGGAAGATCTAAAACACATGGTATAATGCATGGTGTAGAGGGTGCAAAAATTGCTAAAAAACTAGGTTTACCACAGGAGATTGTTAATATTATTGAGCATCATCTTGGAGCGGGTATCTCTTTTGAAGAGGCTGAGAAACTTGGGTTGCCGCCAAAAGATTATACTCCAAAGACTCTGGAGGAGAAGATTGTTGCACATGCAGATAATTTGACAGAGGGTAATAGAAAGCAGACTATAAAAGAGGCTGTGGAGAAAGAGATAAAACGTGGAAAAATGGATTTAGCAGAGAAGATGTTAAAATTGCATAAAGAGCTAAGTGATAAATGTGGTACAGATTTAGATAAGATAAGAATAGATTGAAATTATATAGCTAGCTTAAGTAGATACCATTACTTTTATTTAGAAAAATTTATATATTATTTGATATGCAATATATCAGTTATGTTCACAGGAAAAATCTACATAAAAATGCTCCTTATTCTTACCATTTTTTTTCTTTTAGCCGGCCCCCTCACATCTAGCATGCCCCTAGAATATAATATTCTACAACATAGATATAAATTAACCTCCATAGATAAATCTAATATTATCAAAACAAATACTTACGACAATATCTGGGTGCAGATGATAGCAATGATAAAAAACCTGCCATGCGGGTTTGATAAATCCTCTAATTTTGCAACTAGAGGCATGGCTATTTACAAAGGTGAACTATACATAGGCACACAAAATAATTTTTTTTCAGCATTGGGATAATGTGAAAAGATATTTATAGTATATTTTTTATTATCTACCAACTAGATAGCTTTTAAAGGAGGATTTAAAATATGCCAGCCGTGGTTGACCCAGATAAGTGTGTTGCCTGTGGAGCTTGTGAAAGCGAATGTAGTGTTGGTGCAATTACAATAGAAGATGTTGCTGTTATAGATGCGAATAAATGTGTAGAATGTGGCGCCTGCGTAGACGCATGTCCACAGGGTGCAATAACTTTAGAATAAAAAATATCTATTTTTTAAAATTTTTTCTATATCTTCATTTTTTGCAAAAAGTTTATTTTTGTTAAATATTAATCTATATACTGATGCAGGGGTAGCCAAGCCAGGTCAAAGGCGGCAGACTCAAGATCTGCTCCCGAAGGGGTTCAGGAGTTCAAATCTCCTCCCCTGCATTTTTGAATGGTTGAATGATGTCTATGAAAATTGTAATATTTGGAGCAGGTGCAATCGGCTCACTTTTTGGTGCCTACCTTTCTAAGACAGAAGATGTTACCCTAGCTGCTAGGAAACCACATGTGGATGCAATAAAAAGCAAAGGATTAGCAGTGATCGAAAAGGGCAAAAAAATCATTTTCAACCCAAAAGCGGTTTGCTCTGTAGAAGAAATAGATTTTATACCAGATTTGGTGATGTTAACAGTAAAATCTTATGATACCTTAAATGCCATAAGAGAGATTAAGAAGAAAATTGAGGGTAATACTATTGTTTTGTCTTTGCAAAATGGTCTTGACAATATAGAGAAAATAAAAACAGAACTTGGAAAAGATGAAAACATCATCGCAGGGGTAACAATGCATGGAGTAACTTTTCTACAACCAGGA
>QMST01000110.1 GCA_003649745.1 Thermoplasmata archaeon
CTATATCTGACAGGTATATACCAATCTCTAGAACCTTGATTCGCATCATCCCTGGGTTTAGCCCAAATAGTATTTTTTAAACCACCTACTAACAAAATATATTTAACCCCCCAAGTCTCAATTGCATCTTTTATGAAATATTTTATTCTCTCAGGTTTATCTGCACCACCATACTCTTTATATATCTCTTCTGTAGTTTTGAGAAATGTCTTGATACCATGATTATTTTTATGATCAACTAATCTTTGGAGTTCATTGGCAAATGCATTAGGTGCTATTATTACAAGATCATACTCACCATTCTCAGGAAGAGGTTTTCTATCTGGTTTATCCCATGAAATTTTAATTTCAGCGTTTTCCGCAACTAGTAGCTTACCCATGGCAGGGAAATATCTTACAGGATAAAAATCAACAACTACATGAGTAACTCTTTTATCTCCTTTTTTACTCAAACCACAACCAGTGTGATATTCAAACCAACATGAAGGATAGGCGAGGTCATTTTGATAAATGGTTTTATCTTTTACCACTTTTGAAGCAGTCATTTTGATATTTGTTAAAGGCAAAAGAGCAGGACTGGGAAACACCTCTTTCTTTATTTTATACACTCTTATATTTTTCGGTAGGAGCTCTACTTTTATGTTTTTAACCCCAAAATCAAGCTCAAAAGTCTTTACAATCTTTGGCAACATAGGTTTACCAGGTTTCATAAGGTAGGAGTTACTGTTTTCCAAGTTTATCTCTACATATTTATCATTTTCATCATTTATTTCCAATGGTGAAACTGTTAGCTTTATAGTTTTACATGTGGTGTTGCTCTCTAGACCATAGCCTGCACCAATTACTCCAAATCCACTCAGTATTAAGACAGACGTTATCAATATAGGAATAATTTTCATCATTTTTGTCTTCCCCCAAATTAATAATCAATAAAATTAATATAAATTTTTTGAAAGAAATCAAAGTATTTTGGAACTATTTTGCTCACTATTGACCCAGGAGGCTAACACATAATGTTCTTCTTTTTCTTTTTGGTACATGTTTTTCATTTTTACCCAGAGTTGGGTATAGAGGATTCCTCTATTCTACACTTTTAATCTTCAACTTTTTGTCTCGTTTTTCGCTATTTTTTAGTAAAAATTATATCATAGTAACTCATTTTTGATATGAAAATCGGAAAAACAGTGGGGGTGTCTGGTACTTTCGGAACTACTGGTTTTAGCGAAAAGTTTTTATACTTTTTTGTAATTTTAGAATTAGGCGGAGAGATGGGATGTACAAGTAATGCTAACTGTTTTAGACCGGGGTGTTGACACCTCCGCCGCCTCCCCCATAATATGTTTTCCTGTCTGAGAAAATATAATATAGTGGTTGTTCATATTGAATTTTTACTCAACCAACATAAAGGATAGTTAACTATATATATTAGAAAATATACTATATACATTAAAAAAATATAATGGACTCTATCCCGCTCTTTGATGATATGGGGGAATTATGTAATGGTCAGAATAAATTCAGTAGATGATTTTTTCAAAAAAATAATAGAAGAAGTTAACATGGAAATTGAAAACAGTATTAAGGATCCGGTGATTAAATCTGTTTTAGATGGTGGTAAAAGATTGAGACCTATGTTGATGTTGTTGAGTTATCATGCCTGTAATGGTAATGAAAAAAATGATGGTAATTATAAAAGGGTTTTAGAAGGCGCTGTTAGCATCGAGTTGGCTCATAATGCGTCTTTGGTGCATGATGATATAATAGATGAGGATACTGAGAGGAGGGGTAAACCTGCTTTACATGTTAGTAATGGTGTGAACACGGCATTGTTGTTGGGTCATAAAATGATCGCAGCTGGTTTTGGTATAGCGCTGAGTCATGGGCCAGATATTGCTAGGGTATATGTGGATACTTGGAATGAGGCGCTTAGTGGTGAGATATTAGAGGTGAAGATGAATAACAATGGCAAAGAAGAGTATAGTAAGGAAAATCTGTTGAACATGTATTATAGGATAATAAATCAGAAGACAGCGTCTCTTTTTGCATCTGCTTGTATGTCTGGTGCACTTGAGGCAAAGGCATCATGGGATATAGCAAAAATGTTAGGCGAGTATGGTAGGGAGATAGGCATGGCTTATCAGCTTGCTGATGATCTTGTAGATTTAGAGAATGGTGAGAGGCTTGATTCGGTGATAAAGCCTTTACTTAAAATGATTGGAAACAATAATGGAAGGTTTACGAATTTTCTTCTGAGAAGGAAACTGGTTAAAAACACACCAAAGATTAAGGAGATTTATCTTAGTAAGATAAAGGAACATGTTCAAAGAGCTGAGGAAATCATAAGAAGAGATGATCTAATACCTGGTAGCTTGTACAAGAAGCTATTGTTAGAGGCACCTAGATATATTGTTAACAGGATGCTTAGAGAGATAAACATTAGCATTTGAACAAAAACTTTTATTCTATGTTAGCTTATACTTGTGGATAGGATGAGGAATGTAACCATAGGAACAAAGGTTTTTGCTCATATTGAAACATGGCGTCCATATACTGTTTTATGGTGTGGTCTTGTCAGCCTAGCAGGCGCATGCTTAACCTATAGAGGGTTGCCTGATGTTTCTACTGCTATCTTGGTTTTAATTACTCCGATACTTGGGTGGATAGCAGCATTGTATGCATCTGATTTTTTTGATCGAAAGTTGGATGCTATACAAAAACCACATAGACCAATACCATCTGGGAGAATAAAACCATATGAAGCAGTTATAGCAGCTTTTTCTCTAGCTACAATTGGCTTGGTTTTTTCTTTGATTTTGAACGTGTATAACATTCTAATAGCGATCTTGGTTGCTCTAGGTGTTATCTCATATGCAAGATTTTCAAAATCTCATGGCATACTAGGCAATTTGAATAGAGGTTTTATAATATGGCTTGCTTTTTTATTTGGTGCTTTGTCGGTTCATAGAGAAATAACCATGGGTGTATTTTTGCTTTCTCTGATTTTTCCTATTCATGATACAAATAGTAATCTTGTGGGTGCAATAAGAGATATAGAGGGTGATAGAAGAGGCGGGTATAATACAATCCCAGTAAAATATGGGGTTAGAAAATCTGTCTACCTTTC
>QMST01000111.1 GCA_003649745.1 Thermoplasmata archaeon
AGTGGTTGGTATTTCATTTTCTTTTTGATATTCAATGGGAGTCGGTCTATTTTTCTAAGGTTTAGTATGTTTAAAACTAGGAAGATGGACCAGAATATTAAGAACACGCTCATTATTATCATTGCGGATAGTATTGGGTCTATCATATTGTGTAAATAATATTGGTTTTAATATTATAAAAACTTATCGAAAATATAGAAATATATTTATATTATGCAAATGAACTATTATTTAGAAAAAATGGGAAAAAATAAGAAAAAATCTCTACCTGTTATTCGTTCTTTCCTCCTAGTTTTTATTCCATATGTTGTTTACTCCATAGGATTGCTTCCTTCAATTCTTACTATGAAGTTTTTCTTACAAATACTAGGTTTTAAAAACTTTTTTTCTTTACTTTCATTGCCTTTTATACTAATGACTGAATTGTTTATATTTTCTATTTCAGAGGCTATTGTAATTGCTCTTGTGATAAATATTTTTAAAATAAAATATGAAGAAGGTATATATGAGATGAGCCTGAGAGATAGCGTTTTTTTCAAATTCGCATTATTCTCTGCACTTTATTACCCGCTTTCTAAAATTTTAAAATTGTTCTCTCTGGAACCTATTCGTATTTTGTTTATGAGACTACTTGGCGCGAGAATTGGTAAAAACACTCTTATAGTAGGAGAAATTGATGATCCACCACTGGTAGAGATTGGTGATAATACAGTAATAGGTGGTCACACAGTTATACTCTCGCATATAGGAGAGGAGAAGCTTATACTTAAAAAAGTTAGAATTGGTAGGAATTGTTTGATTGGAGGAGCAGCATATATTATGCCAGGTGTTGTTATGGAGGACTATTCTGTCCTTGGTGCTAAGAGCCTCGCTACGAAAAATCAGGTTTTGAAAAAAGGGAGGATATATGTTGGCATACCCGCTAGGGAGAAAAAATTTGTCAAAAAAGAGGTAGATAAGGAATGAAAAAACAAAACCTTGATACTCCATATCTTCATTTACTTGAGAACATCTCTTTCGAGCCAGTGTTTATACTGGGCTTACATCGATCCGGAACCAGTATTCTGTATAAAATGGTGGACTCAACAGGATATTTCAACAGTGTAACCGTCTATGACATAGTATATTATAATTCTCTAATATATAACCATGTCAAGGGTCTCAAAGAGGAAAAAAAGGAGGAATTGGATAAATATTTCAAAAGTAAAAATGCAACCGATAGGGTGATAGATAGACTAGAGGTGAGTCCAGATCTACCAGAGGAATATGGTTTTCATCTCAATAAGAAAAACATGTTTAAGGGTTTGAACGAAAAAAACTATGATGTATTCTTAGAGTTATGTAAAAAGGTTCAGTTTACAAATGATCCTGGTAAAAAACTGCTTTTGAAAAACCCATGGGATTTCTCCAATTTTATGTTCATCAAAAAAAGAATGCCTAATGCCAAGTTTATCTTTATACATAGAAACCCACTTAGGGTTATAAATTCGACGTTAAAAGCCTTTAGAACAGTTTTGAAGAAGAGAAGTGGTTATTATGATCTAATTTCTCCAGATGCCAAAAAACTTTATGAAAACCCTATAATCATCAACGGGGGAAAACTATTGCTCTATCAGAATCTACCAATAGCTGTTATGATTGTAGTTGAACACTTTAGAAAAGCCACTCGGTATTTTTTAAACAACATCCCTCGATTACAGGAGGGTGTTGATTTTGTTGAGATTAGATATGAAGACCTCTGCAGGGAGCCAGTTAAAAACATGGAGCGAATATTGGAATTTTTACATATCAAAATAGATGATGCAGAATACTTTTCTAAGTTTGTAAAACCTAGGAAACTTATTCTTTCAAAAGATGTTGAAATGATGAAAAAGTATATTTATACTAGAATGAAAAGATATTTTTCCTACTGTGGATATAACCTAGATACACCTCTTTTCTAAAAATTTTAAATATGGAATCTCTACTATCAATCCTTTATGATAGAGAGATTTGTCGATAGAGATTCAACTAAAAAATTCATATTAGAAAGAAAAAATAAGGACGGTGGTTATTCTTTTGCGAGAGCAGGTCCATCCACGGCTTCTGAAACATTTTACTCTGTATCCTCTCTACTTATGCTAGATGTAGATCCTCCAGATAAAGAGAAAACTATAGAATGGCTGAAGGCGAGACAACTTGGTAAAGGATATTTCCCATCTATACAAACCGCGTTCTATGTCGCCAATACTTTGAATTTACTTGGCAAAAAAGTTGAAAAAGTGGATGAATTTTTAGAATGGTGTTATAAACATTATAAAAATGGTTTATTTTCTGAGAAGATCGAGGGTATGCCATCTTTAAAAGCAACTTATATGCTAACTGGTTGTATATGTATATACGCAGATAATATATACAAGGAGGAAATACATAAAACTCTTTCTAAAAAACCCCTGCCTGATAACCTCACAGATATATTTCGAATGGTGAGAATATATGAGAATATAAATATAAAACCACCACACAAGCAGGAGATAATATCATTTATTGAAAAATGTAAAACACCCTCAGGATATTATTCTTTAATACCTAAAGCAACATCTTTCTTGGAACACACCTATCATGCTGTTTATTTATCCAAGAGATTCAGGGTATCATTTGACAGGGAAAAAATAAGAGAGCATATACTAGCTTGTAAGAACAAAGACGGTGGTTTTGGCAGGGCACCAAACTCTGCATCTTTTGTACAATATACCTACTATGCTCTAAAAACTCTGAAACTACTTGGTAGATAGTCTAAAAATGGGCTCGGAGGGATTTGAACCCTCGACCTCCGCCTCGTGAAGGCGACGTCATAACCACTAGACTACGAGCCCAAACTAGGTAGTAGAAAAGAATTTTAAAAAACTTTTCTAACTTGTTAAATAATTAGAAAAAATTTATTTATATTAAACTTGTTTACTCTTGTATCAAGAGATAAAAACTAAGACGGGGGAAAATTTGTGGTAAGATTTAAATTGTTTAAGTCTAAGAGAAAGGAAGAGGAGAAAAAAGAGAAGATTCCAGAGCCGGTTGAAGAGATAGTTGAGGTAGAGCCGCTTGAGAAAATAGAAAAAACCATCCCCTCAGAGAGCAGTG
>QMST01000112.1 GCA_003649745.1 Thermoplasmata archaeon
CATAGATGACGATGGAGATGATGATCACCCGCCAGTTGAGATTATAAAGATTAGCGTCTCACCTAATCCACCTGTAGAAAGAGCTAATATCACAATTGATGCACCTACGGCAGACACAGTTACAGTCCAGTTAGTTGAAAAAAAATTTGACATGGCTGGCGTTTACCTTTACAGTGAGAAAATAGACTCATATAAATGGAGATGTTTCATACCTTCGAACAGTGCTGATAAGTTTGTATACATTCAAGCTAGTAATCTTGAAGGAGGCAGGGGGATATACTGGAGCAAAGCAATCCAAAAAAATCAAACTCCTCCACAAAAGTTTGAATTAATACTCGACACATACCCCTTTGACCTAGCTTTAAAAGGTGTTTTTAAATTGTATCCAGATCCCGTGGAGATTCTCACCCCAACAGATGGGAGAGTACATGCTGTTTATGAGGAGCGAACTAGAGTTAACATTACAGCTCAAAATTACGAGGATTACGTATTCGAGTATTGGACTGGAACAGGAATAAAAGACACATCTTCAGATAACCCATTGATAACCCTTATGAACCAGGACAAAGAGTATATAGCACACTATAAAGAAAAGACAGAGCAGCATCCCACCTTGTCATACAGCCCGAAAGCTTACAATTTTTCCGATATGTTGGAAGGGGAAATAGCTAGCGCTACTTTTAAGATTTGGAATAACGGTACTGGTACATTGAACTATAATTTGAGTGAGAGCGCTGAATGGCTGAGTGTATCTCCTTCTAGTGGTAGTTCTACTGGTGAACAGAATAAGAATACTATTGAGGTTTATATAAATACTACAAATCTTTCTCCAGGTAATTATAGTGCCAATATATCCATTGAGTCTAATGGCGGCAGCGGCAACTTCTCAGTAAATCTAATGGTATCTTCCACTCCTTCTTCACCAGTGATAAAAATAATCACACCAAATGGTGGTGAAAACTGGCAGATAGGTGGATTATATGAGATAAGATGGAGAAGCATTGGAAACGTAGGTGAAAAAGTCAAAATAGAGCTCTACAGAGGAAACAATCTTTTCAAAATATTATCTACAAATATCTCAAACGTTGGAAATTGTAAATGGGTGGTATCCACTGATATTCCACATGGCTATGATTATAGAATAAAAATTACCAGTTTAGACAATGAGGAAATCTATGATTTTAGCGATGGTATATTTTCATTATACACTCCATCGACTCTTCATTTCCTCTTCATTTCTTCTCCACCTGTCTGTTATGAGAAACTACCTTTCTCAGTCACAGTTTATGATGAAGAGGGGAACTATGTAAAAAATGCCACTGTATCATTTTATGGTCAAAGTGTGCGAACAGATTCTAAGGGTAAAGCACCCCCAATTTTTGCTCCATCCGTAGACAAAGATACTCCGGCATTTATTATTGCAAGTAAACGAGGATATGTCTATGCCACCTCTACACTCCTTGTAAAAGATGTTGAAAAACTAATTAAAATTGATACACCTGAAAAGGTAGAAGAAGGAAAAAATTTCACAATTTTTGTAACCTTTTATAACATCGTTAATCAAACCCCCTCCTACGAGCCTATACCTGTAAGGGTAAAATTTGGTAACCAAACCAAGGTGAACGAGCGTGGCAAAGTCGAATTCAAAGCGCCTACTGTAGATAAAGACGTAAAATTACCTCTAACTGTATATGTAGATTACTTTAATGTTTCCACTAATGCAACTTTATTAGTAGAAAATGTAGAAAGCATAGGCATTATAGGAAAGATATCAAAAGTTTTCACTCAAACCTGGTTGATCCTATTTACAATAATTTTTCTCACACTCCTAATTGTCTTTATCATTATATCCTTCAGAAGTAAAAAGAGAAAGATAAATATTGCCGCACCAGTTCATGTGGGCAGCAATGATGAATTTATAGTTAGGGTAAAAGACAATAGAGATAGAGGAGTAGAAGATGCCCTGGTGGAATTCAATGGTGTAACTAAAAGAACAGATAATAGGGGTATAGTTAAATTTAAAGCACCTAATTTAGCTGAGATAAAAGAACTCTACATAACTGTAGAAAAGGATAACATGAAAGATAGTGTACCAATAATGGTGGGTAGTATCTCTCCACATAAGGAGTTATACCCCTATGTCACACCACCTTCTATAACCGAAGAAGAAATCCAAATTTTCTCACCAATAGATAAAAAACAGTTAAAAGCGACACAGGCTAAGCAGGCACAGACTGAGGAGCTGCCGCAAATCTCTACAGCATCAAATGAGATCATAAACAAATTAATAGATGCAGTTCTTGAAAAACACAAAAGAAAATAGAATTACTACCGCTATTATTTTTTACAAATTTTGACAAAATTTTTGAAAATATCAACACCGTATTCTGTATGTTCAACTTCTGGATGAAATTGCAACCCATAAAAAGGTTTATTTTTGTGCATCATCGCCTGAATACTACAGTTTTCACTATGTGCTAAATTTATAAAATCCTTTGGGAGAACTGTAACCTCATCATTGTGGGATTCCCATACTATAAAAGCATCTGGTAGATTTTCAAAAATAGGAGCATCGGTTTTATCTATTTTTATCTCGATTTTACCAAATTCAGGTATTTTAGAAGGCTCTACTCTACCTCCAAAAAATCTAGCCATAAATTGATGACCTGCGCAGATGCCAAGAACAGGGATGTCTAAATTTTTCAAGTATTCCCCACAGTTTCCTAAACTATCTTTTAGACCCACCCTTGGTGCTCCTCCAGAAAGAACAAGGCCATCGGCGTTTTTCGATAGCAACTCTTCAAGAGATGTTGTATTTGGCAGTATACCTGTTTCAACACCTATGTCACGCAATACACGCCATTCTCTATGTGTCCATTGTCCACCGTTGTCTATAACAAGTATTTTTATCATCTTGTTCAACCTTTTATTCCCATTCTATAGTTGCGGGTGGTTTATTTGTTACATCATACACAACTCTAGATACCTTATCGCCAAGAGTATTTGTAATCCTTGTAGAAATCTTTTCTAATATTTCATGAGGAATGCTGCTATAGTTGCAGGTCATGGCGTCTACGCTATCTACTGCTCTTATAGCTATAGTGTAACCATATGC
>QMST01000113.1 GCA_003649745.1 Thermoplasmata archaeon
ACACCTTTTGATACCAGAAACTTTGTATGTTCTCTATCACGTGCTTGGTCATAATATCCATCAAAATGAACAGTATGACCCCTAATAGCTAAGGGTTTTTCCTCTCCATTTTTAATCGCTGCTTTTCTAATGTATTCTATCGAATCCTTTGAGCCATCTGAGACAAAAATCTTATCTGGGTTGCAAAGTTGTACATATTTTGCTATAAACCTATGCAAGTATGGGTTTTTTATCCTAACTAGTTTGTTATAATTGTCTTCATCTAGTCTCTCTTTTAAAATATCATCTATGTAATCTTCGATCATCTAACTCTCACCATTTTTGGTATTCTGAGGTAGAGAGAATGGGTTATCTGGTTTTATTAAATAAATGTTTTTGTCAAAAGAAAAAGGGTATGGACTCGTCGGGATTTGAACCCGAGGCCTCCTCCATGCCAAGGAAGCGATCTACCAGACTGATCTACGAGCCCAAAATTTTTTTCAATTTTTTAATGGAAATAAATCTTTGACAAATAAAATTTATGCACATTCTAAGTTTGTTTTATTGGTAAATCAACACGTTCTACTTCTAATCCATCTGCTGTTGGATACTCCTCCACCATGTAGCATTCAAAACCTTTCTTTTTGAGCTCAGCAGCTATATCCTGCAAGATCCATGCAGCCATGTTCAATCTTTTTTTCTCCCTATCTATCTCCACCAGTTTCACGGGTACATTAAATGTTTTAATAATAAAATCTCTTAATTTTTCAAGATCCCTCCCCCCATAGATTGTTCCTCTTAGAAGTGTTCCATCCTCAGTTACAACATCATATGGCTTGGCAACATTTTTTGCTCTTCTCTTTATACGGTTACGAAGCTGAACTCCATCTTTGAATGAGGATGAACAATAATGAACTCCTATGTTCAGGTTTTTCTCACTACATCTCCTGAGTATTTTGACTGCAGTTTCTTCGCTACCAGCAACTGTAGCTGCAGACTCATTTCTCAAGGCATATCCTCTCTCATCGAGGTTTATGTAGTTGCTCTCAGAGTATTCCAACTCATTTAGGTTCACCCAGTCTACATTGTTTTCATCAGCCCAAAGTATAAGCGAAACTATGTCCCTTTCTCTGTTAGGTAGGACAGGGAGTTCTATAGCCACGTCAACACCTAGGTTTTTAAAATGTTCAATTTTTTTAGACAAACCACTTTTCTCCATCTTGTTCCAAAGTTGTGGAACTGGGTGAAAACGTATCTCATCTAATCCACTGCTAGCTAGCCTCTCTATATCCTCCAAATCCTGTACATTTGGGGTATACAGGTGTATATGAAAGTCTTCACCAAACTCGTTTTTCAACATGGAAATATACCTGCAGGTTCTTTCAATAACAATCAAGGGGTCACCACCTGTGATCCCTGCCCCCTTGGCTTCAATCAACCTAGTTTCTGTCAGTATTTTTTCTACATCATTCTCATCCTTGAGCTTCCATTCATCAGCATAAATTTTATCCTTGTTTCTTTTTTTGAGGCTAAGTGGACAGTAGAAACATTTTGCATTGCATTTCCCAGTTATCAGTAAAACCATTTTTTCACCTCTAGCACAAAGTTTGCAACCTGGTGAAAGCGGGGGAATGTACATGCTGGATGACAACCACTGTATTATCTCTCTCATTTTACAGTCTCTCCCATGGTTTTTAGTTTAAAAGATAATGATTTTAAATCTTATTAACATTAACTAGTGTTTGTAAAAAACATGAGCTCCCTAGTATGAGAGGTGAAGGTAATGCAATATGTGAAGAGTAAGGATGAGGAATACGTGTTAGATGACGGGGAAAACATAATGTATCTAAGAGGAAAGTTGGAAGAGGTGCTGAAGGAAGCTGAGAAAGCCTGTAAGGAGAAAAAAAAGGTTATCACCATAAGTAAGACAATCGGGTACTTTGATCCTTTCGAAGATTAATTCTCTTCATCATAAAATATAATAATAAGAAATCTATATCCTCTTCGCATCCTAAAAAACAGAAGTGATATCTATGGTAAAAAATAAGATAAAAAAGTATAGAGGAAGCAGAACACATGGAAGAGGTAAAAAAGCTGGTAGAGGTGCTGGGTTAAAAGGAGGTAGAGGTAACGCTGGTTTACACAAGCACAAGTACATGTACATGTTAAAGTACATGCCTGATCATTTTGGTAGATATGGGTTTAAAAGACCAGTTGACTTGATTAAAGAGGAAAAAACCATAAATGTTGGGTTACTAGAAGAAAGGTTTCCAAATGTGAAAGAAATAGATTTAGAAAAGGAGGGTTTTGATAAATTATTAGGCTCTGGAATTGTAAACAAGCCTTTTGTGGTAAAAGTTCCAAAGGCTTCTAAAAGAGCGATTGAAAAAATTGAGAGTAAGGGTGGAAAAGTTATTTTAACTGTAAATGAGGTTGTTGAGGAAGAACCAGAATAAAAAACAATTTAAACCATCTAAAAAATATAGGGTGCCAATAAATGGCTGAAGAAAAAAAAAGTAAACTCTATGCGTTGAAACCTCTTATTGAGAGATGGCCTGCTGTTGCTAGACCAGAGGGGCATGTGCCATTTAGATCAAAACTATTTTGGACTATTTTGTGTCTTATACTTTATTATATTCTAACAAATATAATGATATATGGTGTAAGTGGCACAGCACTTGATATGTTCGCTGATTACCGTGCTATAATGGCTGGTGCCAGTGGATCGATAATGCACCTAGGTATAGGGCCCATTGTTACAGCGTCTATTATTTTACAATTATTTGTTGGAGCGAAAATCATTAACCTAGATTTAACAAAAAAAGAAGACAAGGCTATATATCAAGGTTTTCAGAAGATCCTGGTTATAGTAATGATACTTGTTGAGGCGATTCCTCAAGTTTTTGGATATTTACAACCTGATGCAGGTTTAATAAAAATGGTTGGGCTGGGTGGGGCAAGAGCTATAATTGTTTCACAGCTTTTTATGGGTGCTCTCCTAGTGTTTCTTATGGATGAGCTTATTTCAAAGTGGGGTATAGGCTCTGGTATCTCATTGTTTATAGCAGCTGGTGTTTCACAGGCTATATTTACTGGTTTAGTCAACTGGCTTCCTATTC
>QMST01000114.1 GCA_003649745.1 Thermoplasmata archaeon
ATCTTATCATATGCTTCCTCGCCACCTGCATCCTCAATAATTTTTCTTCCTTTTTCAATTTGCTGGAGAATACTTGCATTTATTTTTGCCACAGAGGCAGGTGCTATTTTTTTCATCAGTATCTTAGAAGATGGACCCGGGGTGATTGGTAGGGACTCCATTCCCATGATCGTCCCTGGCAATGCATGGAACTATACACCTATTGAGTCCTCACCAAACTTTGTTATTGGTATGCCAGCGGCAGCTTGTCTCTCTGGTGTGGGGGCCAACATCTGCAGGCAGCCATTTTCCATCTATGTAAACCTCTCCCTCACCATGAAGCATGAAATACCCCATGGCATCATACCATTGTTGGATCATTGTCAGAGCATATAGCTTGTATCTTGCTTTTATACCAGCTGCTCTGCAAAGGGCTATAAAAAGAGAGATTTCGTGTAAACATGTACCTGTTCCTCTTCTTAGAACATTTACCGCATCATCCATGGGGATCATTTCTAGTATGATCTTTCTTTTAACAAATTCAAAAGCTGTTTCTGCAAACTCATAATCAGATTTTTTGAAAGCCCCTAGATGGTTTGCCATTGCTATTATCTCAGGTGCACGGCAGTTACAATACAATGTTGGTCTCAAGTATTTCTCATCAGAATCACAATATTTCATACCAGGCTTGTATTTGGGAATTGTATAACTTGGTTTTGGTCTCTGGTATTATCCTCTTAGGATCCATTCTGCGTAATTTTTTCAAAGTACCCAGGTTGAACAATAATACTTTTGCCAAAGATAGAGACCCTTTCAGCATCAGCTTTGTTATCAGTAATGGTGGCATGTATTCTTTTTCTTTCATCCCTCGCAACGAGATCATATAAGTGTGTCACCTAACATCTGATGCTATCATTCTTCTGAGTTCTTCTGCACATCCTCTGACCTCCTCGCCTTTTGCTCTTTTGATCTCCGGCTCCAGCACAGGACCAGGTCGATCACAAACAGGGCAATGCTCTAAAAGTCTAACCTGATCACCTGATATTATAAAACCAGGGTAACTATGAGCGGCGCTATCTAGAAAGGCAAATCTTCCCCATTCCCCATAACCAACAGGTTTAAGCTCTCTATCCAACACCAGGGGATGGAAATAGGAGTAGGGAACATGTAGATAATGTCCCTCTCTACAATGAACCATCCAACCATTGCCCTCAACCATACCATATGCATCTAAACAGTTTTCCTCTGGAATACCAAGTGTCTCCTTAACCTGTTTTCTAAACTCCTCTACAGAAATCTTTTTATCCTCATGTATTTTCCATCCGCCACCGGTTATTACACCACTGTTTTCTCCAAAATTAAATGTTAAACCTTTCTCCTTTAGTCTCTCCATAACAAAATACAAGATATAGGGGGCGCCGACAAATGTTATACCCTCCTTTTTTTTCTCCATCTCGATTAACCATCGTATTATACGCTGTATCATTTTTTCATGTTCTCTCTTTGCACCCCATCTAACAAGTGCTGCACGAAGAGATCGCTCCCCGCTCATTGTTGCTCTTATAATCTCAGTGGATATCTCCCTATCAATAGCAACCTCAATGTTTTTTATCAAATCAAAATACACCATGGTAACTTTTCCAGCATACAAATTGGTTTTAAACGGATTAGGCATGAGAAGATAACCATTTAGCTCAGGTTTCCATATAGGATATGCCATGGTGACAACACATTTTGCCAGTGCATATTCAGATGCATAGAATGTTCTTTTATCACGTGGAATAAAAGTGTGTCTCCCACTAGTGCCACTACTATATGAAACCATTAAACCCGCTGCATTGAAATCATTTATCACATCATCAAAAGATGGTTTTTTCTTGTTTATAACTATATTAGGAATATCATTGGTGAACAAACCACTAAGCCATAGGGCAAACTCCTTACCATGTGGATAATCCTTGAAAAATTTATCTGGTACCAATGGTATTTTATCAAAATCGTCTATGCTTTTTATATCCTCTGGTTTTACCTTGTTTTCTTTACAGTATGATCTGTAAAACTTGTTTTTATCATAATGATGCTTAAAAATATATTTTATAGCTTTAAACTTTAATCTATCCGCTTCTTTCAATGGAATTCTAAATAAATTCTTTGGCTTATAAAGGGCATCATCTGATGGAGTCCATTCCTCCTTGCTGGGGAAATACTTGGTCATGAATAAGTTAAATTTTTTAATATATTCATCAAAACTTATCATATATTTTTCTTCTTCCCTCACAATTTTATTTCTCTAAATAGAGCTATCCTCTATGTGATATGTTATCAATTAATCTTCTATTTAAGTTTTTTTTGATTTTTGCTGGTTATATATATTTTCAAGGATGGTAGCATCTATGTCTGGTAATAGTACAATAATTTATATGGACAAACTTTTTAATAAAATAAAAGTTTCAAGGTTGTTAGGCTTTAACAAAAAATTTGGGCCTGTGGGGTAGCTTGGTTTATCCTCGTGGCTTTGGGAGCCATGGACTCCGGTTCAAATCCGGGCAGGCCCATCAGCTCCAACAGGAGAAAATTTGGTCAACAGACCCGAAAATCGCGTTCTGTTGGTTTTCTCCTTAATAAGTTTTTTGATGCCTCGCTTTCCCACCCCTTTTTTGGGTTTTAGGGCGAGGGCAATCCAGTCCTCAGGAAGCTGATTATAGTATTGCTCAGCATACCTTATATAGTTCTCAGTTGTGGTTATACGTTCATGCCCAAGCCAGTTTTTAACCATGTAGGTGTCAAATCTTCCAGTTTCAACCTTTGTTTTTATAAGCCTGGCAACTGCACACCAATGCCTCATATCATAGGGTTGGAAATATTGCCATATTTCCTTACCATGTTTACTGAGCTTCTGACCTAATACTCTCACAGTAACAGGTTTACCATTTGGCCATAGATATAGGGCGTCTCCTGAGTATTGGTTTTCAACCTTTGGTCTCCAATGGTCAATCCAGTTTTTAAAAGACTTGTGAACCTTGGAGATCATTATAGCCCGTTCTGGTATCAATGTTCTCTGTGATCTATGCTTTTTAGTCTCTGTTATAACAATATAGCCTTTATC
>QMST01000115.1 GCA_003649745.1 Thermoplasmata archaeon
AATCAGAGCAGTATATCAAAGCTTTAGCAGATGCAGGTTTCATCTTTGACACCTACTATAGTAGGTCGAAAAAACATTTTGAAAAAATGTTCAAGGAGATCATAGATGAATACGATATATTTATAGCCATTGGAGGAGATGGACTAATTCATACTCTTATACAGCATCTAGTTGGAAAAAGGGATAAACAACTTGCTATAGTACCAGCTGGAAATGGAAACATGTTAGCATCTCATCACAATATCCTCTCGATAGAGGATACGATCTCATCAATTAAAAATGGAAAGGCTGAAGAGATAGATATAGTAAAAGTAGAATATTTAAACAGTAACGGTAGAAGGAAGACGATTTACTCTCACTGTATCATAGGCATTGGTTATATCGCTGATGTGGTAAAATATGCAACATATATATTTAGGAAACTTGGACCTAAGTGGTGCTATCCACTCGCTGGGGCACTAGCAACATTTAGAATAGATTCGTTTGATACCGAGTTTTGTGTAGATAATAACTCAAAGTATGTGCCGAATACAAACACAGTTATCCTTTTGAACCAAGGGAAAATAGGACCCTTTGATATCACTAGAGGAGTGGTAGATACAGATGGATACATTGATTATGTGATGTTTCGTGATGGAACATCAGCAGAGGCAGTTCTTTGCTTCCTCGACAGCCTCTTTGGAAAATATTTATTCAATAAGCATAGAGTAACTGGAAAAGCAAGGAAAGTAAAAACAAAACTTCTCTCTAAGAAAGATCTCATGGTAGATGGAGAGATCTATGAAAAAATTCTGTATTTTTCTGCAGAGGTTATACCAAAGGCAATTAGACTCTTAACCAACTCATCAAAAAAGGAGGTAGAGGCCAATTGAAGGCAAACTTTATCTCCTATTTAAAAGAGCGCTTTCCACTTTCATTCCATTTACCAATCATACTTCTATTCTACCTTGCTATATATTTATTTGCAAGTTTGCATTCTACTAATATCATTTTCTCTATTAGAACACTTCTAGGTTTTCTAACGGTTTTTCTAATATTTTTCCATCTAAGACTATTTGATGACTTAAAAGATTATTACAAGGATAGATCTCGATTTCCAGATAGGTTATTGTCCAAAGAGGTTATCACAGTAAACCAAATAAAATACGCGTCCCTTATAGTGATTGGTTTAGAGATAACTTTCTCATCTCTCATGGGTTTCCAAACTTTTCTACTCTACCTGGGCACTCTTTCCTACTCAATATTAATGTACTTTGAATTTTTTATAAAGGATAAACTTAAGAAAAACATTTTGGTCTATAATTTTTCACATCAATTTCTAATTATACTCATTGGACTCTATATCTATACTGTGTATCATTCAACAATAGAGGCAATAAACATACTCTATCTTGCTTTCCTTATAAACATGTTTCTGATTTTCGCGATGTTCGAGTTTATCAGAAAAATAAAAGATGAAAAAGATCCACATTTTGATCTTTCTTATGTCTATATCTTTGGTAGAAAAAAGTTTTCTATTATCATTTTCTCTCTACTATGTATTATAACAACATTGTCATTGTTTACTCTTACCTCTATCACCACTAACCCTGTCTTATACTTGTTACAAATTTTCATTGTTTTTTGTCTTTTTATACTCTCGATATTGTATGCCAAGAGAAGCAGTAAAGTCAGTTGTAAAACAATTAAAATCTCCTACTCAGTTTTTATGCTGTTAATACTTTTGTTAATCGTTGTCCCTATCCTTGTTCTCAAACACTCCTCACTTGAATTTCTTATAGGGTGGTGATGACAGAATGACAGTAGATGTACTGTGGTCAAAAGATATCAATGAAAAACTGTTTCCCAAAGTTGGTGGAAAAGCAAAAAACCTCTACATTCTGTCAAGAAGGGGTTTTAATATTCCACAATGGTTTGTTATAACCACTGAGGTTTACAACAGATTTATTGAGAAAAATGGTATAAGAGAAAAAATAGAGGAAATTATTGATAATATTGATTTTAAAAACCAGGATTCCATAGCTAAAGCTAGTAAGGCCATTAGACAATTATTTCTCGAGGAAGATATACCTAGAAAAGACTCTAGAAAAATTATTTCAGCGTTTAGAAAACTCAAAACAAGGGGTAATTCAAAATATGTCGCTATTCGCTCCTCTGCTGTAGGTGAGGATGAAATAAAAGCATCTTTTGCAGGTCAAATGGATTCATTTCTATTTATCTCAGATGAAGAAAGACTGTTATCCTGTATAAAACAATGTTGGGCATCTGCCTTTTCTGAACGAGCTTTAACTTATCGTCACTTATCAAATCTACCTCTCTGTGATATAGAAATGGCTGTGATAGTGCAGGAGATGATATTTGGTGATGTTTCAGGTGTAATGTTTACTGCAAATCCTATTAGTGGCGATACCAATGAGATTCTCATCAACTCAACATATGGCATAGGTGAGGGAATAGTCTCTGGTGAGCTGGACACGGATTCCTTCTACGTGAACAAACAAAGCAATTCTTTCTCACAGAGTATAGTTATAAAAAAACATAAGATCATTTTCAATGAGAAGAAGGGCGAGGGAACTAAGAGTGTACCTGTTGAAAGAGAAAAGCAGAATCAACCTAGTCTTACACCAGCTATCATAAAAGAGCTTGCGAAAATTGGAAAAAATATTGAAAGTCTCTACAATAGACCACAGGATATTGAATGGACAGTAAAATCAGACAAGGTTTACATACTTCAAACACGCCCAATAACAACCCTGTCATATAAAGATGATAGCAGGGAAAAAGATTTCAAAATTATATGGGACAACTCCAACATAATCGAGAGTTTTCCAGGTATAACAAAACCTTTAACTTTTTCCGTAGCAAGAATGGCATGGTCTACAGTATTTCGCCAATGTGCAGAGGCAATGGGTGTTCCATCAGATGTAATAGAGAAAAACGAGCAAATATTTGACAACCTACTCGGACTAATTCATGGAAGAGTCTACTATAATCTTATGAGCTGGTACCGTCTAACCTCCTTCTTCCCAGGTTTTGAGTATAATAGAAAATACATGGAGCAAATGATGGGGGTCAAGG
>QMST01000116.1 GCA_003649745.1 Thermoplasmata archaeon
CCATTTCTGATAGTGTATGTTTTTTATTTATCTAGGAAATATTCAAAACAGAATGTTCGTTATAGGTTTACTTTGAATGGTTTTTTTAGAGAGATTGATGTGGATGATCTTAGGGAGGGTATGGTTTTGGCATCAAGTAGGTTTTGGGATGGGATTACAAAGAAGGATATAGATCAGATCCGTAGGAGGCATAGTAGGGTTATGATTAAGGAGGGTATTCCTTTTGCTCCTTCTATGTTTGTTTCTTTTTTTATAATGTGCTTGTTTAATTTAGCGTAGACTCTGTTTTTCTGTTTTTCTGAATAGTTTATCATTGGTTGTTGTTTGTTTTCGCATTCTCGCTTTTTTACAGAAAGCATGGATAAAAATACGGGTTTATTTTGTTAACATTCTATCTTTACAACCATTTTTTGGTTGTGTCATTTTGTGGTTGTGTCATTTTTTGAGGGTTTTTTAGTCTATCTCTACTTTTTGTGGTTTTCCATGTAGGTAGGGGCTTATGCTTCTTATATCGATGCATCCTTTTGCATACATTAGATCATTTATATTGGCTCCCTCATTGGCTAGTTTTGTTAGTCTGTTATGTCGAAATGTATAGGGGCATATCTGTATGCCAATTGCTTTTTTGCTAAGATTGTATATTATTTGTCTTATTCTACTATCGTTGATGTTGAATATTTTGTTTTGTGTCATTTTTTTTGCATAGCTTAGATATTTGTATATGACCTTGTATATCAATGTGTCTTCTGGTTTTATTATGAATTGTCTTTTTGGCATGTTTTTTTTCCCTGTTTTTTTTGTGGTTACATATAGGGTTATTGTGCCATCTTCTTTGATCTCTATGTCTTCTTTTTTTATCTCTAGTAGCTCACTTGGTCTTAGTGGTATTAGATATAACAATGCTATGATGCACATGTCTCTTATGTTGTTGCAGATTCTTATCATTTTTTCTATGTCTTCTTTGTTTATTCTTTTTGTGATCTCAGATTTGTATCCAGGCATGGTTTTTTGAAAAGGTCATCAACATATTTAATACTTAACGAAAAGGGACTTTTTCGTTAGAACATCTTATATGTTTATATATGACATAGTTTTTGGTTTTTCTCTTTATATAGTTAATAGTAAACTTTAAAAGTTGTATATGTATTAACAATTACTGAAATTCTGTAATTCTGCAAGGTTGTTAAAATGGCAGCTGAGAAAGAGGTTTTTTTATCCCCTGTAGAAATTTTTAAGAGGAATATTTTAGAGTTGTCTAAGAAGATTATAGAGCTTGATATATCTGGTGATAAGAAAGGCTATGTAACTGGTGTTAAGCATCTTTATAGGTATATGATAAAATATATTCCTAGAAGTGTTAACAATGAGATCAAGGCTCTTTTAAATGAGCTTTCTGAGAGAATTGATGGTGT
The DNA here is from genome assembly GCA_003649745.1 of Thermoplasmata archaeon. GTDB lineage: Archaea > Thermoplasmatota > E2 > DHVEG-1 > B8-G13 > B8-G13. The sequence goes on from QMST01000116.1 coordinate 1,413, forward strand.
TAAAAAAAAGAATCTTACAGATGTGCAGAAGGAAAAACAGATACAGAATTTGCAGTATCAGTATTATGATAGGATCTCTGAGTATGTGATTAAGGTTTTGTCTCATTCCCCAATAGTTGAAGAGGAGATAGTAGGTATTCTAACAAATATAAAAACATTGGATGATATTGAAAAACTAAGGAATAACATTGTTAAAAAAGAGGAAAAAATAGAGGTTTTTGAGGGGTTGCATGGTAATGAGGATAGATAAAACTTTTTATGTAGAGGATTTGTATCCTGAGATAAGAGAAAATGAGATCACATTTTCTTATCTTAGAAGTATTTATAATTCTATACATTCTTTGCAGTTTAATTTTCTCGGTGTGAGTACTGGTAAACATCGTGTTGGTAAATCTATTACATCAGTTTTTTTTTCAACACTTCTGGATAAAACATTTTTACCTAATTTTGAGAAAAGAGTGGTTTATTATCCTGATCAGTTTATGAATGCTTTGAAGGATATAGAGAAAAAAAAGATTATAGGAGGGGCTATTGTTTGGGATGAATGCAATGTTGGACTCCCTGCTAGGGAGTGGTATGATATTTCTAATAAGAGTATTAATTTTGCATTACAGGTTATGGGTTATTTGAGACCGATTATTTTTTTTGTTACTCAGGATATGACTTTTATTGATTCTCAGGCTAGAAAATTGTTTCATGCTTTTTTTGAGATAACTAGACCAAGTGCATCATATAATTTTGTTAAACCTTTCAATGTTGAATATGATAAGAAGAGGGGTAAGATTTTTTTTATTTATCCCCGTATTGTGAGAATGATTGAGGGTATACCAACATCTAATATTAAGCTCAAGGGTATAAAACTGGAGAAGCCTCCTGGTGAGTTGATTAGTCTTTATGAGTATCATTCTGAGCCTTTTAAAGAGAGGATTATGAGGCAGATGAAGGAGAGAGTGGAGAAGTTTAAAGAGGGTGTTATTTCTAAAAAGCAGTATACAACATCTGAGATAATCAATGAGGTAATTGAGAATTATAAGAAATTTGAAACCCATCGTAGTACAATGGGTAATGTATTGCTTGATTATAATCTTATCAGGTATGAGTATTCTATTCCTGTACAGTTGGCGAAATATGTTAAGTCTCTTTGTGAGAGGAAAATTAATGAGATGCAGAGAAAAGAGTTAGGCATGGATGGATAGTTAACTTTTATATATGTTTTCTGTAAATGTGTATTTCAGTATTTCAGAAATTGGGGTATAAAATATGCCTTTGGGTTATTTGAGTCTAACTAAGCTTAAGCAGATGCAAAAAAAGAATGAGAATAATCTTTCTGAGGAAGCTGTTAAAAATGCGTTTAAAAAGGAGCAATCTGCTAAGGGTGTTTTAGCTAGCAAGCCAGGGGATACTGCTAAGGCTATTAAGAAGCTTAAAAAAATCCAGCAGAAAAACAAGTCTAAGACTGTTACAAAAAAATATGATTCTGGTACAAAGGCATCTTATCTAGGGGGATTATCTGCTGAGGATATTGGATTAACATCATCAACATCATCATCTTCTAAAGACAATTCTACAGTAAAAAATGCTACAGTAGAAGAGGATATAAAGATATTAGAATCAACTTCTAAATCTGAGCCATCAAAAACTAAGACTGGTAAGATAGAGAGTGAG
>QMST01000117.1 GCA_003649745.1 Thermoplasmata archaeon
CTGATATCCTCTGGTAAATAATCCATAAGCCACTTTTTCGCACCACCAGGACCAGCGACAACAATCTTCTCAATGTTATCCTCAGAGAATATTTTTGAAACATACTGAGAAACCTCTTTTAGAAAATGTTTTATCTCCCCCTTTCTTATCCTTTGAAAACGAGCTTGAGACCAACCACCCTTTCTATGCTTATTCAAAACATCCTCTGAAATATTCTTACCCCTCTCAACCCTATCAGCTGACACCACATATATCCTAGCCCTATGATTATCTAAAACCACTAATCCAAAGGTTTCATAATCATCTAACAACTCCACAACAGGTCTAATATATGGCGAGGTATCTACAACAAAAAGATTCTCAACCCCCGGATAAACCCTATAACCTTTAAAAAAACCATTGAGACTAGAAGCAAAAACAACCGCTCCCTTCTGCCCAATTTCTCGATCCTTTAAAAACCTATAAACCTCCTCCATGCTCTTTTCAAGATTCTCCAACAAAACCTTATCATTTTTCAACACTAGTTTACAAGCATTCACACGTTTTCTAATAAAATCCATATAGTTTCTATTAAAACTTATATACAAGCTAACAAAAGAATCCCTGCTCCCCCTATCATAAACCCTTGATAATAATTTAACATCTATATCCTTGATATCTGTTATCATAAATAACTCGTAAAAGCTATGCAAATATACCTATTTAACACCTATAGCAGATAAACTGCTGAATACACTATAAATTAAACTAGTTATATAACCAACCAATGTGTCAAAAAAACCTCCATTGGTTTCAACATCTTTTTTTGTATCCTCCATTGATTTGACATCCTCAGTATCCTCATAGCTACTATTCACCGTATTTGGATCCACAACTCTAACATAGGTGCGAACCACAACAGGTTTACCCTCGGTTGCTACTAAACCTGAGGAGGCAGCATTTGCTGAAACATATAACAAAAAAACCAGCGATGCTAAACAAATCTTTTTAACACTCACTTTTCCCATCCCATATCAAAAAAGAGCAAACCTCTATATAAATAATATGGAAGATTACTCTAGAGTAATACTCTATGAATATGGTTTTTTCTTCTGAAGCCGACCTATTGATTTAACACTCTCTCTAAATGATCCAAACGCTCTTCAATCTGATCAAGTCTGCTATAAAAACTATCAAGTCTTCCTTTGAATTTTTCGCCAAGCAGCCTTATAAACTCCTCTCTCTCCTCCATTTTCAACTCATCAAAGCCTATAAAACTCATTTTTAGAAAGAGGTCAATAAGTCGCTTCATACTATCTTCTGTCAGGGTTTCATCCAAGTATACCACGTCCTTTGCCAAATTAAATGAGCAATTCTAAATAATACAAAAAATTTAAATAATATTTATGAAACAATACTATAGAAAAAAAACAAAGAGTATTACTCCGTTTTCAACTTTCCAATAAGATTTTTAATATTATCCAATATCTCCAAACCTTTTTTAGTAGTAAAATACGTGTTATACGGCTTAGTATTGTACTCTTCTAAAACACCTGTTCTGATCAAAAAGGATAGATAATCACGAAGTTGTGTATAACTTAGGTTTGTCCTATACAGTATCTGGGTTTTCTTAGCCCCATCTTTACATAGCGATAGTATATCTGAGATGATCTCTATTTCGCATCTTCTGTTGTTCACTACCAAATGTAGATCACCTCTTCATGGGTCTTAAAAAGCTGTTGTATCGTGTTTTTAGCTATAAGGATGTCCCCCATAGAATAATAATCAAGAATTATAATAAATAAAAAGTATTTAATGTTTTCTATTCAATATATTTAAAAATAATTAAATAGTTAATAATTAGACATTTTTAATTATTAAAACAAATACAAATTTAAAACCAAACCAGTTTTTATTTTATATCCCTCCATGTTAAAACAAGGTTCTTGTTAGCTTCAACCTCATCCACCCTTGTAACAGGTGTAACAGTGGGAGCATTCCTCACAACATTGACATCCTCATCAGCTATTTTTAGCAGGGCATCAGCAAAACCATCTAGATCATCTTTGCTTGCAGACTCGGTAGGTTCAATCATCAAAGCCTCTTTCACAATCAATGGGAAATACACAGTTGGTGGATGAAAACCATAGTCTAACAAGCGCTTTGAAACATCCATAGCTCTAACCCCTTTTTCATCTAACAGCTTTTTACAACTTGCGACAAACTCATGTTTACAAAATCCCTTGCTACCCTGGTATGGAACCTCATACTTCCCAGATTTTATCAGTTTGTGCATTAGATAGTTCGCATTGAGTACAGCAAAATCTGAAACATCTCTTAGACCATCCTTACCCAAAAGAGAAATATAAATATAGGCTTTTAGTAAAACAGGGAAATCTCCATAAAAGCATCTGATTTTTCCTATAGATTCCTTTATATTATAGTTTAACACAAATGTATCATTTTTTTTCTCTATTCTTGGTATCGGTAAGAATTTCTCTAAATGTTTTTTAACACCAACAGGACCAGCTCCTGGACCACCACCACCATGAGGTGTAGAAAAGGTCTTATGTAAGTTCAAATGAACAACATCAAAACCCATGTCCCCAGGTCTTGCCATACCAAGTATAGCGTTCATATTTGCACCATCATAATAAAGTAAAGCACCAGCATTATGCACCAGCTTAGCAACCTCAAGAATGCTTGATTCAAATAAACCCAATGTGTTTGGATTAGTAATCATAAAACAAGCTGTTCTATCAGATAAAGTATCTTTCAACATTTTAAGATCAACTAGACCTTTATCATCAGAAGGAATCTCTATTACCTTAAAACCAGCCATATTAGCACTAGCTGGATTTGTACCATGAGCAGTATCAGGCAGAATAACCTCATCTCTCTTACTCTCCCCATTATATTCATGATAAGCTTTTATCAAGGATAAACCAGTGAATTCCCCATGGGCACCAGCAGAAGGCTGTAATGTAAATGCATCCATACCAGTGATCTCGCAAAGCATCTTTTCCAACTCATACATAATCTGCAAACAACCTTGTATTGTAGATTCAGGTTGATAAGGATGAACAGCTCTAAAACAA
>QMST01000118.1 GCA_003649745.1 Thermoplasmata archaeon
AATATAAACATTGAAAATATTGTTGCTTCTACAACTATATCTGACGAGTTGGATTTATCAAAGTTAGCGAAAAAGGTTTCTGGTGCTGAGTATGATCCAAATAAGTTTCCAGGTTTAGTGTTGCATTTTACTGATCCAAAGGCAGCAGCACTTGTTTTTTCAAGTGGTAAGATTGTTTGCACTGGTGCGAGAAGTATAGAGCAGGTTAAGCAGGCTATTGATAAGATTTGTGAGACAATCAAAAAAGCTGGTTTTAAGATTATAGATCAACCGGAGATAAACATTCAGAATATTGTTGCTTCTGCTGATCTTAAAAAAGAGTTGAACCTGGATGCCGTTGCAATAGGGATTGGTTTAGACAAGGTTGAGTACGAGCCTGAACAGTTCCCAGGGCTAGTATATAGATCTGAGGATCCACGTGCTGTTATATTGTTGTTTGGATCTGGTAGATTGGTTTGCACTGGTGCAAGGCAACCTGAGGATATATCCAAGGCTATAGAGAATCTATCTAACGAGTTAGAGGCACTTGGCGTATAGGATTTTTTAGCCACCATTAGAAAAAAATGGAAAGGTGTTTAGGTTAGAGTATGTTGAAAATCAATGTACAAAACATTGTTGCATCTTCAACACTTGCGAAAAAACTAGATCTAGGTATTATCGCTAAATCTTTAGAAAATATAGAATATGAGCCTGAACAGTTCCCAGGGCTAGTATATCGGCTGAAAAAACCCAGAACCGCTGTCCTTCTTTTTAGAAGTGGAAAGGCCAATTGCACTGGTGCAAAAAGTATTGAGGAAGTTGAGGAGACTTTTGATATTGTTTTGAATGAGTTAAAGAATATTGGTGTGGAAGTGGTTGAGAAACCAGAGGTTGTTATTCAAAACATAGTGGCGATCTCTGACTTGGGTGTAGAGTTCAACCTTAACGAGGTTGCTGTCGGCCTTGGTTTAGACCGGGTTGAGTACGAGCCTGAACAGTTCCCAGGGTTGGTTTATAAGTTTAGCGATCCACCTGTTGCGTTTCTGATATTTGGATCTGGTAAGATAGTATGTGCTGGAGCAAAAAAGATTGAGGATCTGAACAAGGCTGTTGACAAGCTTATTGCAGAGTTGTCCTCTCTCGGGTTACTCTACTAGTAGATCATATGGTGAAACATAATCTCCATGTTTTTGTTTTGTCTCTACTAATCTTTTTTTCTCCTCCTCTAATATTTCAAACAAGATTTTTGGGGTGTCCTTTACTTTTTCCTCGTATATTTTTTTTATTCTTTCAATTTTTGCTAGGTTCTCAGGTATTCTTATCATGAATTGTTTTTCATAATTCTTTTTGGGGTATTCTTTATCCAGGATTTTTTTGAATAGTTTTTTTAGATCCTCATATAATGGTATGTAACCTGTTGGTGTTTCAATGGCTTCTGCTTCATTGTGAACTCTTAGATCTATCCATTTGTACCATATTTTTTTATCGTTTTTCTCTGTCAAGTATTCACCTGTTTCCTTGTCTTTTATGAAATAGTTTACTGCAAAGATTTTTGGTTTTTTCCTGAGTTTTTTGCCAAAGTCAAGGTTTATTTCAACATACTTTCCTATTGGGATAGAGAGAAAGTCAAGGTTTGACATGGGGTTGAACTCTCTGATTCCTTCTTTGCCAAGTACAGCAGCTGTTCTTTCTGATTCCAATGATGCTCCTTTTGTTATGATCCCGTGTTCCCAGTTGAATGCTTCCTGGATTGGTACCCATGTGTCTGAGTCTCTGCCGCCGTATACTATTGCATCAATTCTTACTCCTTCTGGGTTGTCTAGATTTGGATCCAGGTTTTCAAAGGCTTCTAATGCTACTGTGAACCTTGCATTTGGGTGTGAACAGGGGATCTCTTTTCCTTCTTTATCTTTTTTACCATTCCACCATTCGCCGGAGTGGTTGTAACCCTTATCTGGTATTTCCCTGTTCATTCCCTGCCAGTAAACATTTCCTTTTTCATCAACAAGTACATTGGAGAATATGATCTCATTAGGGGTATGAAGTACTTTCCATTGAATTGGATCATCTTTTGAGTTTATACCTTTGATTATGCCAAATACGCCTTTTTCCACATTCACTGCCTTGGTTTCACCGTTTATCTCTCTAATATAGGCTATGTCATCTCCAACTATGGTCTCACCTTCTAGCATGGCAGTAGATGTTTTACCACACATTGATGGAAAAGCACCTGTTATATATGTAACCCTGTTTTTTGGTCCATGTATGCCCATAACCAACATATGCTCTGTTAGCCAACCCTCTTTTGCTGCATGGTTTATTGCTAATCTCATAGCCAATTTTTTTAAACCTATGGTGTTGCCACCATATTGTGTATTAGCAGAGTAAACCGTGTCTGTCTCCAGGTCGATGTAGATTCTGCGTTTACTAATATTTTTGGATGTTTTTCTCTCATCTAGTTCCCCCTCAGAGTGTACAAATTTGAAAACATAGTTTGTCTCCCCTCTTCTGACAAACTCATCATATCCCTGTCTGTATAGTATGTTTTCACTATGTGCGACATAGCTAGAATCTGTCAACTGCACGCAGGGGATGGAGAATACTGAGTTTGTTGGTCCAAGTGAGTAGAAGCATATGTAAAGCTCGTGACCATTCATAATATCTTTTAAAATCTCATGTATTTCCTTCAAACCTTTTTCTCTATCAGTTGTTCTAAGTGAGGATCCTAGATCAACACCTTTTGATACCAGAAACTTTGTATGTTCTCTATCACGTGCTTGGTCATAATATCCATCAAAATGAACAGTATGACCCCTGATGGCTAAAGGTTTTTCCTCTCCATTTTTAATCGCTGCTTTTCTAATGTATTCTATCGACTCCTCTGAGCCATCTGAGACAAAAATCTTATCTGGGTTACAAAGTTGTACATACTTTGCTATAAACCTATGCAAGTATGGGTTTTTTATCCTAATTAGCTTGTTATAATTGTCTTCGTCTAGTCTCTCTTTTAAAATATCATCTATGTAATCTTCGATCATCTAACTCTCACCATTTTTGGTATTCTGAGGTAGAGAGAATG
>QMST01000119.1 GCA_003649745.1 Thermoplasmata archaeon
GTAGTATATCTTGCTCATATTATAAATTATTCGTGCTTTTTATTTCTTTTTATAAAATCTAAAAAATAGGTCAACTGCACTTGTCTAAACAAAAAAAATTGCCTTTGTTTAAAAATACTTAAATATCCTTATCATGTCTTCAGATGAATAAGCATAATAGTCTATCTGGGTGTTATCATATACAACAACTTTTATCGTATGATATCCTACGGAAAATTCACTCCATCTCCAACTATATGGTTCTTTTGTAGCATTATATTTAAGTTCATTATCGATGTAAAACTCTACATTTCTTATCCCCTCTGGATCATCTGCGGATACTGTGATGGTTATAGAACCGATAATGATTGACTCACTAGCTGGGATTGTCATTATCTCTCTATCAAAAACATAGAGTCGATTAGTTTCTGGGGTTATGATGTTTACCAATGGTTCTAGACATGCTAGAACTATTTCGTTTTCAGGATTTGAATCCCATATCTGAGGATGTGATTTCCTTGTATGATATTCACAATAAGTATAAATCTCTTCAGCAGAGACAAAACCATCTCTCTTACCTTTTCCCTGGTTTCCATAAAAGTTATCTGCTTTAAATATTGCATCTGGGAGACTACTAGATACCTCAGAATATGACATCTCATCCCATTTGGCAGATGTTATAACTACTCTACCCTCGCCCTTAAGATATCGTATGACATCGCCACTATAACAAGAGCTTATTATAACAACTATATTTGAGGCTCTTAAATCATCAAGCCAATCACCTAAAACATCATATTGAAGCGCATTTTCATCTAAACAACCATTGCCATCCTTGTACCCCCATAGAGATAACCCACCTGGTGGCCAGTATGGGGGTAATGGATTACGTTTATACCCATGCGCCATAAAATATATAAACGCTGTGCTCCCCTCTCCAGCATTTTTTACCAACCAGTCATAAAAAGCTGCTTTAACATTTTTCTTAGTTGCTTTTTTACCAATCACTGTTTTTATATGATCCTCATACCAATAATTTGAGATCAAATTATCTTTGACCTTAGCATATTTTGGATAATATGGTAGATTCTTATCTTTGTAATCGACGCTGATTATCAAAGCCCAGTAGTTATCAGGCTCGAATTCACTGGAGACTAACAATGATGGAGAGTCAGAATACATCTTTTTATTCACTATTTTCTTTGTTACAACAGAGACAGCATTAATACCTTTTCCTACTATAGATGGTGCTAATATTTGTACTATTAATATGAGCAGGAGGCCTAGTATAATCAGTTTTTTATACATTGTTAATAATATAATTATTGGTTTATTTTTATATATATTTTTCTAAATTTAAATTTTAAGTAGACTGAATAAAAATAGTGCAGGGGGCGAGATTTGAACTCGCGGACCCCTTCGGGACAGGATCTCCTATCCGAACCCTTCTAACTTTGTTGGGATCTTAAGTCCTGCGCCGTTGGCCAGGCTTGGCTACCCCTGCATATTTTGGATGCGGGCGCCGGGATTTGAACCCGGGCGGAGGGCTTGGAAGGCCCTAATCCTAACCAGACTAGATCACGCCCGCAGCAAATGTGAAAAAATATAATTTTTGTTAATAAGTCTTATGTTATGATAAATACGTTGAAAAAAATTAGTCTTTATCTTTTTTGTCCTCATCTTTTACCTTGTAATCTGCATTTATTGTTTTATCATTGTCTTCTGGATGTCCTGTCCAGGTTTCATCTCCCTTGGTTTTTGATGTTGTTTCACTTTGATATTTTTGTGCAGCTTCTTGATAGATTTTTGTTGATGCTTTTTGTAAAGCCTCTGATAAATTGTTCATTTTATCCTTTATACCTTTTATATCATCTTTAGTAACTACCTCTTTTAGCTCTTTTATTGCCTTTTCAATTTTGTCTTTGTCTTCTTTGCTAATTTTATCTCCGAGTTCTTTCATGGTCTTTTCTGCAACATGTATTAGGTTATCTGCATTGTTTTTTGTTTCAACAATTTCTCTCTTTTTCTTGTCTTCCTCTGCATGTTCTTCTGCCTCTTTTCGCATTCTTTCTATTTCTTCATCTAACAATTTTGTTGAACCTGTGATCCTAATAGATTTTTCTTTTCCTGTTGCAAGATCTTTAGCAGATACTTTTAATATGCCATCTGCATCTATGTCAAAGGTTACTTCTATCTGAGGTACACCTCTTGGAGCAGGGGGTATACCATCTAGGTGAAATCTGCCTAGGCTTTTGTTATCTGCTGCCATTGGTCTCTCACCCTGTACGACATGTATTTCCACGCTTGTCTGGTTGTCAGCTGCTGTAGTAAAAATCTTACTTTTCTTGGTTGGGATTGTTGTGTTTCTTTCTATTATTGAGGTGGCAATGCCTCCTAATGTTTCAACACTCAATGTTAAAGGGGTTACATCCAGTAGAACTATGTCCTTGTCTATGTCACCACTTAGAACTCCTGCCTGTATTGCTGCTCCTATGGCTACACATTCCATTGGGTCAACGCCTCTCTCTGGTTGCTTTCCAAATATTTCTTCCACCCTTTTTCTAACCAGGGGTATACGAGTTGTACCACCAACAAGTATAACATGGTCGATGTCCTCTGGTTTTAGTTTTGCATCTTTAAGTGCTTGCATACAAGGCCCTGCTGTTTTTTCTACAATTGGCTCTATTAATCTTTCAAATTCGCTTCTGGTTATTTTTATCTCTAGATGCTTTGGTTCATTGTTTACTACAGTTATGTATGGTAGGTTGATCTCTGTTTGAAGAGTAGAAGATAATTCTATTTTTGCGTTTTCAGCGGCTTCTATCAATCTCTGCAGAGCTTTTGGATCTTCTCTCAAGTCTACACCATGTTCTTTTTTAAAATTCTCTACAATATAATCTACGAGTGCTTTGTCCATATCTGAACCGCCAAGTTGTGTATCACCAGCTGTAGCAAGTACTTCAAAAACACCCTCTCCAAACTCCATTATAGTAATATCAAACGTGCCTCCGCCAAGATCATAAACCGCTATCTTGTGATCACCCTTCTTATCCAAACCATATGCAAGTGCTGCGGCA
>QMST01000120.1 GCA_003649745.1 Thermoplasmata archaeon
GAGAGGGAGGTGTTTTTAGCTATTTTGAGAACAAGTCCCCAGTATTCTGGGTCGTTGACATAGTCGCTGGCGTAGATGTATTTGACTTTTTCAACACCCATTGCGGCGAAGCAGTCTTCCATGTATTTTCCGCATAGTTTGATTTTTTCAAGGTCTCCGCCTAGTTTGTCGTTGATGTATGCGTGCCAGTCTGCTAGTAGGACTGTGAAATCAAAACCGCATTTTACAAAGTCTTTTATCTTGTTTGTGCAGATTTTCCAGCCGATGTGGACGATTCCAGAGGGTTCGAAGCCAATATATGCTTTTGGTTTGTCTTTTTCTAAAACTTTTTTAAGCTCCTCAAGTGTTACTATTTCAAGGGCATTTGATTTTAGTATCTCTATTTTCTCCATATGTTTTTTTATCCTCTTCTTTTTTCTTCTAGTTTTCTGAGTTTTTTAACAATGTTTTCAACTATTTTCTTGGAGACGCCGAGGTAGTTCTCAGGTTTTACTGTCTCTTCTATTTCTTTTTTGCTTAGCAAGCTGGTGATTTTTTTGTCAGATAGTAAAATGTCTTTTAAATGTTTGTTTTGAGATACAGCTTTTAGAGAATTTTTTCTTAAGAGCTCGTGTGCATCGCTTCTGCTCATGCCTTTTTCAACGAGTTTTATCATTACAGCCTCTGCCATTGTTAGGCCTTTTGATTTTTCTATGTTTTCTCTCATTTTCTCAGGGAAAACCCTGAGGTTTTTGAAAACATTGGTCATTTTATATATTATCCAGTCTGTTAGGATAAAAGCATGTGGGATGATGAATCTCTCAGATGATGAGTTGCAGAGGTCTCTCTCATGCCATTGTACTGCGTTTTCAAAAGCTGGTATGAGAAACCCTCTTATCACCCTGGCTAGTCCGCAGATTTGTTCACAGGTTATCGGGTTTCGTTTGTGTGGCATGGTGGAGGAGCCAACTTGTTTTTTTTCCTCAAAAGCCTCTGCAACCTCTCCTATCTCATCTCTTTGCAGGTTTCTTATCTCTGTTGCGAATTTTTCTAAACTACTAGCAATATTTGCGAGAATAGATAGGATTTCTATATATCTATCTCTTCCAACTATCTGAGTAGATGCTTCCTCGACTCCTAATCCTAGTTCTCTCATGACAAACTGTTGTATTTCCAGTGCTTTTTTGCCAAGAGCGGCACCGGTTCCTACTGCGCCTGACATCTTTCCAACAAGTAATCTGGATTTACACTCATGCATTCTTTCGATGTGTCTGTCTATTTCCATGGCATAAACTGCCATTTTGAGTCCAAATGTGATGGGTATGGTCTGCTGGCCATGTGTTCTTCCTAGCATTATTGTATCCTTGTGTTTATCTGCTAGGTTTGCTAGGGTGATACGTAAGTCTTTCAAGTCTTTTTGGATTATAGAAACAGCGTCTTTAAACTGTAGAGCATTTGCAGTGTCAACAATATCATAGCTGGTTGCGCCAAGGTGGACATATTTTCCAGCGTCCCCTGTGCAGACTTCGCTAAGAGCTTTTGTGACAGCCATTATATCATGTTTTATCTCTGCTTCTATCTCTTTTACCCGGGAGAGTTTTACATGTTTTGGGTTGGCTTTTCTAATGATTTCATCTGCTGCTTTTTTGGGAATGTTTCCAAAATAAGCATGTGCTTTTGCAAGAGTAGCCTCAACTTTCAGCAGATATTCTAGTTTTTTTTCTTCGCTGAAAACATTTTTGATCTCTTTTCTACCATATCTGAAATCAAGTGGGCAGACTAGGTTACTCATTTTTTTCTCACAAAAGCTGAATAACTTTCAACCTTTATTATGCTTTTTTAATAACCTCGTCTATTAATCTCAAGCATCTTTTGCTTTCTAGAACATCATGCATCCTGACGATGTCTGCACCGTTCATAACAGCTATGCACATTGCAGCTAGACTTCCCTCTAGTCTCTGATCCATAGGTAGTTGTTTTTCCTTGCCGCATATGTTGCCGATAAATGTTTTACGAGAGACACCGATCAGGATAGGTTGCCCTAGCTCTTTGAATTCTTTTAGTCTTCTCAGAATTTCACAGTTATCCTCTATGCCTGCTCCTGTTTTTTTTCCAAACCCTATTCCAGGGTCTATTATGATGTTATCTTTTTTTACTCCTTTGGAAATGGCATAGTTTATCTGTTTGTTTAAAAAATTTTTTATCTCCATGACAACGTCTTTGTAGAATGGTTTTTTCTGCATGTCTCTGGGTGTGCCTTTCATGTGCATAAGGCAAATTGGTACATCATAGTTGGAAACAAGATCTGCTATTTTTTCATCGTTTCTCAATGCGCTAATATCATTTATCATATCAGCCCCAGTTTCTAGGGCTTTTTTTGCAACCTTATATTTATGAGTGTCTATTGAGATTGGTATAGAAACTTTTTTGACTATTTTCTCCAAGACGGGTATTACTCTTCTTATTTCTTCCTCTGCTGAGACAGGTAGCGACCCAGGTCGGCTGGATTCTCCTCCTATGTCTATTATATCTGCTCCTTGTTTCTCCATTTCAATTGCTCTTGAAACTGCTTTTTCAATGGAGAAAAACCTGCCGCCATCAGAAAAGGAATCTGGTGTGACATTTAGTATTCCCATCAGCAGGGTTTTTTTGTCTAGATCAAATTTTTCATCGCCTATCTTTAGTATTCTAGTCACTAAGCTCCCTCTTTATCAAATCTTTTATCATGTTGCTAATTTCTCTTATGCTTTTATAATGTCTATCAAGCTTAAGGGTGAGTTCTTTTAAATGTTTCAATGTACCCATTATTAGGATGGGAACATTTTTACTGTTTTCTAAATCAAAAACATTTCTCGGGATAGCTGCTTCTCCGCCTATAGAGAGCATGTCCTGTTTTATTATAATGGCATCTCTTGCCTTGACATCATCTATTTTTATTAGGAAAAATGTTAAAGACGCTGTTGACTTTGCTGTGAAAAACGCTGGAAAAAACGATCTAGTCTGCATCACAGGATCACTGTACATTGTTGGCGAGGCAAGAAAAGAGCTTTTAAAAGAAAACAGATAACAAATC
>QMST01000121.1 GCA_003649745.1 Thermoplasmata archaeon
ATACAATAATGAGGAGAAAATAGGAGTTACAATACAGCGTCTAAGAGAAAAAATAGACAGTGGCGAGATAATACTTCAAAGATTCTATAAAATAAGAGATAATGAATCAATAAATGAGATTGTAGACAGAATTTTTTTAGATAGTGTAGATATGGGATTAAAAGCCATACTAAAAATGAAAAACCCTGACTTTAAACCACTTCAACCTAAGAAAATAGGAAAATTTTATACTCTACCCTCGACAAAAGAGTGGCTCAAACTGCATTGTATAAATTTATCAAGAATAATTAAAAAATTTACAAAAAACATGAAAGGGTTGAAAAAAGTATATGAAAACATGTAAAGCATGTATCCTTTCTGAAAATTTTCCAGGTATAAAATTTGATAGAAAAGGTATATGCAATTTCTGTAGCACGTACAATAAATACAAGGCTAGATTGACAGACTATAATACTCTTAAAAAGATATTTATGAAAAAGATACAACAAGTGAAAGGAAAATATGAGTACGATTGTCTTGTTGGAATAAGCGGTGGTAAAGATAGTTCATACATCCTCTATATGCTCAAGAATCACTACAAACTCAATGTCCTAGCTTATACGTTTGACAACGGTTTTATGACAGAATACGCAAAAAACAATATAAAAAATGTTATAGAAAACGTAGATGTAGATCATTTTTTCTACAAACCAAACTGGGATTTCCAGAGAAGAGTCTACAAAAAAATGATGAACATCATGGGCATACCATGTAAAGGCTGCTCACTTGGGATGTACGGAACATCTTTCAAATTTGCTTTTGAAAAAAACATACCACTAGTGATACATGGAAGATCACCTCAGCAGATGCTAAGAGAATTCGCACCAGATAGCAGAGATCCATTTGTTCCATTTATAGAAAACAGTTTATCTGAAAACAACAAGGAAAAACAGCTTAAAACACTTTTAGAGTTCGCTAAAAGATTAGAAAAACTGTTATCTATAGAAAATGAAAAAGAGGATCCTTTGATAGATGAGATAAGAACAAAGTTTTTCCCCGATGTTTCCAGGTTATTAGACGCGGATATGATACCAGATTTTATGGGTTACTTCATTTATCATGAGTATGACGAGGAAAAAATAAAAAGCTTTTTAGAGAAAAATCTTAACTGGAGGAGAGCGGAGAATGATGGGCTTTTGACACATGGTGATTGCTATATTCATGATGCAGTTGAATATTTACGTTATAAGAAACAAGGTCATACAATAATGATACCTGAGCTAGCTGTCATGGTTAGACAGGGTAAAATATCTAGAGAAAAAGCATTAGAGATTATGAGAAAAGAACTTGCAAAAATTGTTGAGCCAAGAGAATCTATGATGATATTATGCAGAAGCCTAGGATTGGACTATGGCAAGTTGAAAAAGGAGCTTGATTAAAAAGTGAGAGAGAAAGAGATAGATGTAATTGGTAGAATCGCTGACTATCTAGATAAACATCCTGAAAAAGATGCCATCATATTCCCGATAAAGGTTAGAGGAAAAAATATAGAATATGGCTCAATAAGTTTCAGAGAATTAGATGAACAGTCTAGCTATCTAGCAGGTTATCTCAAATCCAAGGGTATGAAAAAAGGGGATAGAGCAGTTGTGATGCTACCAACTTCTTTGATGCTATATATAGTAATCACTGCTTTAATTAAACTAGACGTGGCAATTGTTTTTATAGATCAATGGCTTGGTTTAAAACAAATAGAGAACAGTTGTAAGATAAGCAAACCAAAAGCTTTCATCGGAAATATAAAAGCAAATCTTTTGAGACTTTATTCAAAAACATTTAGAGAAGTCCCTATAAAACTGATGATAAGGAAGAGAGGTCTAGCTGGCTTAGAATACATCAAAAAACTAACAAGAGATACTAGAAAAATCACTGAGATAGAGCAGTATCAACCTGATTCACCTATGATTGTGAGATTCACAACAGGCAACACAGGTGTTCCTAAGGGTGTGAAGAGAACATATGCATATGTTTGTACTCAGCTTGAGGCCATGTCAGATTTTTGGAAGATAAAAGAAAATGACATAGATATGCCTACTTGGCCTCTCAATGTGTTGTATAATCTTGTAAAGGGTGTAACTACCATTGTTCCTCTTGTCTCATATGGTCGAGCAAGCAAGGTAGACCCTGCTTTGCTAGTCAGGCAAATACAAGATTGCAATGTCACAACAGCATCTGGATCACCTTTCTACTGGTTCAGAATCGTTGAATATTGTAAAGAAAAAAATATAAAATTAGATAACATTCGCCTTGTTTTTATAGGAGGAGGGCCTGTTTCCCTTAAACTAATATATTCTTTCCCAGATGTTTTTCCAAATGCCAAAGCGTTTATAGTTTATGGATCTACAGAGGTCTTCCCGCTTTCATGGATAGATATGCAGGAAATACGCGAGTGCACAGGGGATCTCACCAGGAACGGAAGAGGTATTTGCGTGGGAAAACCACATCCCGGTCTCTCTGTTAAGATTATAAAACCAGTCGATGGACCAGTCAAACTGGGTGAAGATGGATGGAAAAATCTAGAAATACAGCAGGGTTCGATAGGTGAGATAATAGTCTCTGGACCCCATGTTGCGACACAATATTATGGAGACAATGAAGAGATTTTCCTATACAACAAAATAATTGATAATGAGAAGAAAATCTGGCATAGAATGGGAGATATAGGATATCTCGATGAGGATGGAAGAATATGGTTGGCAGGCAGGAAAAACAATATATACTCTCTCGAAAACAAGATGTTTTACCCATTGATGATCGAATGTATGATCGATACCCTACCTGAGATTTCAAAATCAGCTCTAGTTAAGTTTTCACATCATAATAAGAATGAGATCCAGTCTCTACTGGTGGTGGAGCCTGCTAATAAAAAAATACTAAAAGATAGAAAAAGCAGGGTTTATCTCAGGAATAAAATTATGTCAATTTGCAGATCAAAAAACTTTCATATAGACGCAGTTGTTTTTATGAAAAAAATCCCTCTAGATCCAAGGCATAATACAAA
>QMST01000122.1 GCA_003649745.1 Thermoplasmata archaeon
ATCCAAATCTAAGTATAAACGAGGTTGGAGTGCCTATTGAGGTTGCACGTGAGCTTACGGTGCCTGTTAGGGTTACACCTTACAATATAGATTGGCTGAGGGAGATGATAAGACGAGGACCTAATCCAAAACCACCAGAGGGAGTGAAATATGTTCCTGGTGTTAACTATGTGATTAGGGATCCAAAGACACTTAGACAAAGAAGAATCAAGATTACTGAGAAAAACGCTAATGACGTAGCTGAGAGATTAGAGATGGGTATGATTGTAGAGAGACAGTTGATGGATGGTGATATAGTACTTTTCAATAGACAACCCTCTTTGCATAGGATGTCAATGATGGCTCACAAGGTAAGAGTATTGCCTTATAAGACATTTAGGTTGAACCTTAGCGTGTGTCCGCCTTATAATGCTGATTTTGATGGGGATGAAATGAATTTACATGTTGTACAAAGCGAGGAGGCAAGAGCTGAGGCAGAGATTTTGATGAAGGTTCAGGAGCATATTCTTTCACCACGGTTTGGTGGGCCTATTATAGGCGGAATACATGACCATATATCTGGTTGCTTCTTGTTAACATATAAGGATAAAAAGTTTCCGATACAGGAGGCCACACATATTTTATCATCAATAAACTACAGGGGTAAACTACCGAGGATTATTGAGGAAGATGGTAAAAGGTATATTTTAGGTAAAGATATTTTCAGCGTGCTTCTTCCAAAGGATCTGAGTATAGAGTATAAGGCGAAATCCTGTTTCAATTGTGAGGTTTGTACAGCTCCAAATTGTCCGCATGATGCATATGTGATAATAGAAAATGGTGTTCTGAAGAAAGGAGTGATTGATGAAAAAGGCATTGGTGCGTTTAAGGGGTTGATACTTGATAGAATTATAAGAGAACATGGAGTGGAATATGGAAGAGAGTTTATAGATAGGGTTACAAGACTGGGTATAGCAGCTATAAACCTTTGTGGTTTCACTGTGGGTATAGATGATGAGGATATTCCATCTGAGGCAAGAAGGCAGATAGAGGAGGGTTTAGAAAAGGCGAAGAAGAAAATCAATAGCCTTATAGAGGCTTATAACAAGGGTGAACTAGAGGCTATGCCTGGGAGAAGTCTTGAGGAAACTTTAGAAATGGAGATAATGAGGGTAACAGGTAGAGCTAGGGATATGGCTGGAGAAATAGCGAGTAGATATTTAGGTCTTGATAATAGTGCCGTTATTATGGCAAAATCTGGTGCTAGAGGGTCCATGCTTAACCTTTCTCAGATGTCTGGTTGCGTTGGTCAGCAGGCTGTGAGAGGTGAGAGGATAAACAGGGGATATAGAGGTAGGACTCTACCGCATTTCAAAAAAGGGGACCTTGGAGCGGAGGCAAAGGGTTTCGTCTCATCAAGTTATAAAAAAGGGCTTACTCCAACAGAATACTTTTTCCACTCCATGGGTGGTAGAGAGGGTCTAGTAGATACAGCTGTTAGAACATCTCGTTCAGGTTACATGCAAAGGAGATTAATTAACGCATTAGAAGATATCAAAGCAGAGGAAGACGGTACGGTTAGAGATCCAGAGGGAAATGTAATACAATTTGTGTATGGAGAAGATGGTGTTGACCCAGCAAAAAGCATAGCTGGTAAACCCATAGATCTTGATAAAATAATTGAAGAAGTTGAAAGCAGTTGAGAGGTGCCAAGATATAGATGGCAAAGAGAAAAACTAAGAAAGAGATAAAGAAAAAAGACAAAGAAATAAAAAAGAAAGAGGTTACACAGAAGAAAGATAAAAAAACACTGTTAGAGGAAAAAATACAGAAAATTTTAGATAAACACAAAAAATCTTTACCCTGCTCAATAATAGAAGATATTGTTAATATAACCATAGAGAAAAATCTGGAGGATAAACTAGGAAAACTTGTATTAGCTGCGATAGATGAGTATGAGAACAATTGTATAGAACCTGCAGAGGCTTGTGGTATAGTAGCTGCACAGAGCATAGGTGAACCTGGAACGCAGATGACCATGAGAACTTTCCACTATGCTGGTGTAGCAGAAATAAATGTTACACTTGGTTTACCACGTCTTATTGAAATAGTTGATGCACGATCCACACCATCTACGCCAATGATGAACATTTATTTAGAGGGTGCCTATCGTGTTGATCCTGATCTTGCTGAGAAGGTTGCAAACAATATAGAAATGACAAAGCTAATAGATATTTCTGATATGGAAATTGATCTAACCAATCTAACTATAACTATAAAACCAAATGAGAAAATACTGAAAAGAAAGGATATAGCAGTGGAAGAAATACTGGATCATATAAAAAAGGTGCGTAGAATAAAAGGTGAGTTGCAAAGTGATGGTACTATAAAGGTTACATTGGATGAACCTGGTTATAAAAACCTTTTGAACGCCAGCGAGGCTCTTAAAAACTTGAAAATCAAGGGTATAAATGGTATAGAACGTGTGATTATCAGGAAAGAACCAAATGAGGGTTATGTGATATATAGTGAGGGAAGCAATTTTGAAGAGGTTTTAAAGGTTGAAGGTGTAGACCCATATAGAACTACAACCAATGATATACAATCTGTTTATCGCACCCTTGGTATAGAGGCTGCTAGGAATATGATCATAACAGAGGCTTATAATACACTCATGGAGCAAGGTTTAAATGTGGATCTCCGGCATATTATGCTGGTTGCAGATATTATGACCGCAGATGGAACGGTGAGAGCAATAGGTAGACATGGTGTCAGTGGTGAAAAAAGCTCTGTTTTATCAAGAGCAGCTTTTGAGATCACTGTTAACCATCTGTTGAGAGCTGGTGTAAGAGGTGAAGTGGATACATTGAAGGGTGTCGCGGAAAACATTATTGTGGGTCAACCTGTGAATCTTGGCACAGGTTCAGTTAAACTAGTGATGAGAATACCTAATTTAAAGAAAAAATAGGGGTCCAAGAGGTGATTTTTTCAAAAAATG
>QMST01000123.1 GCA_003649745.1 Thermoplasmata archaeon
ATCAAAGTAAGATTTAAGTGTAGAGGAACTCTAATCCAACATTGGAGGATAAGATATGGATTTCAGAAAGAAAAGCGGGGGGGGTAATAAACTCTTTTATTATATTCATTCTTTGAGTTTCTCTATGGAAATTTAGACTATGGTTTGAGGGGTACATCTCTTCAGTATCCTTGCTCTTTCTAATAACATTTGGATTATTGGGCACCTCTCTTAGCCATGGTGTTTTTACATGAACATTCGTAGTTTCATCTCCTCCCAGTTTTCTAGGAGAGGGATGGTTTTTTAAATTCAAAAAGTTGACACTCTCCTGATTGTATATAGCGAGTATTATATATTGACAAAATATTTATATGATGAATCTCAATATATAAAAAATGATAAGTCGTAAGATATTTGAAATGGGGGACATGTTAATATGAACAAAAGAGGCTATGCTGGAGCTGCATCGGCAGTAGTAATAATCATGTTACTAAACTCTTTTTTACCTGCAGCTGTTGTTGCAGATAGTAACATAAAGAACACTATAAAAGGATATGATAAAGGAGTTTCATGGGCAAACGTTGTACCTTTGAAGAAAATCACGTTTGTCAACTTTGATGAGAACAGTTATCTAGATGACTATGCTTATTTAGCAGCAGTACCAACAACTGTGTTCTATGACAAAACCAGTGGCAAGTTGTTTTCGTATCCGTTGCTGTACTATCAGGATCCCTACCCTATGGAGGAGGACAAGGAACGATCTTTGAATGCTAGGCAAGGTATCGAGTATTTCATGGAGGACTGGATGAGCTACTGCAACGGTGAACTAGATGGTATGACGCTCATAAATGTACCGGAGAGTAAGGTTAAACAGTGGTCTTCCAGAAATGTTACAGAGATAAAAGGTGATGATCCTTACAGTATTGCTGCTGATATTGCTCTCCATGATTGGAGTTATAGTGATAATGCTATAGTTGCTGTGGTTGAAAAGAATTTTAGTGACAACGTTATCAGCTATTCGAATAGAATCTCTGATAGTTTAGCATCAAGCAAAGTAAAAAAGAAGCGACTCACTCTGCCACAAATAAATATAATTACTCCCAATTTTGTTGATTTTTCAGTTCCTGAAGAATATAAATATATAAAAGCACGTTTATGGTATCCATGTTTTTATTTCGCTATAAATCTCCCAGGTTTTTTTAATGCAGTAAATATTTCTTTTCCTCCAGGAGATCCTAACCTTGAACTCTTCTGTAAATACAACGATCAGTGGATGCAAGTTTCGGCTACATTTGGATGGAACCAGAAGTTTGGTATGGATCTCGATTATACTTCAACATATGTTTATAGTAATGGTCCATGGAGAGCTGCAATAACAGATGTACCTACTCATGGTATAAAGGATAGAAAAGAGCCAATTGAAGTCCATCATACTCTTGGACTTTTCGCCTATGGAAGATATGGCACTTTTTTAGAGGCACTGAGAAATAATCTTAATGTCAAGTATAACATTGACATAACTATGTGTCCTGGAAAGGTTGTAAAATTGCCAGAAAACCCACCCTATGGTTGTAGAAATGTTACATTTAAACTTACGTGGGATAATCCTAGCATAGATCTTGGTTTTTCACTTATTGGACCTAGTGGTGAAGAGATTTTAACTGCCTCAGAGGAGAATACGAATGGTTATCAAGAGTTTAACCTAAGTCAACTTGGTGAATGTCAAGATGGTGAAAATTATTCCATCTGTGTTTTTTCAATGAACAATGTTTCTTCTGAAGTGCATTTTGATATAGATTATAGCTGGGAGCAAGGAATTCAAAAAAATGAAGGAGATTCTCTTTCTTCTGCAACAGAGGGAGCGGTACTTGCTTCAACACTTAACGCACCTCTACTATACACTTCACAAAAAAATCTGCCAAAAAGTACAGAAGATACTCTCTATAAGCTAGGAGTCAAACACATTTACATCGTAGATATCGGAAACAATCTTGATTCTGAAGTGTTAGAAAAAATAAAAAGAATCGCTACTGTAAAAAGACACTTTACCACCCTAAAAGAAGTATATAATGCCATAAGAGAAGAAACAAGGAGTAACGATATTGTGTTCTCAACTATAGACTCATGGTCATACTGGTATGTAAACGAAAGAAGACCTGCTGGTGAATATCTTGGTGCTTTGTTTATTGGTCCAGCAGCATATATTGCTGCTCATCATGGAACACCTGTGTTAATTGTGGAAAATCATCCCCGTCTTTCCTCGGCGGTTGTATGGCATAAAGAATTTTGGAGAAGAAACGCATACAATCCCAATGCACCTCAGGCATTACCTTCTGTTGCAAACATGTATATAACCGGAACTCGGGTTTATGATATTCTAAAAGATTATGGTTTTGACAGAGCTGGTATGGAATCAATAATCACTGTTGCAGGTCAGTATGATATTGGTATTACATGGGATAGAATGTTTTTTGGTAGGGCAACACCTGGAAGGTTTTTTGGTTCACCAGTTGATACAGGTTATTGGATTTGTCGAAATGTATTTTATCCAGCTTTGATTTTTGTCAATCCTGCTTTAGATCCAGATGGTATATCTTTGATAAATGGTAGCAGTAGCCATAGAAGAGCTTTATTTCCATGGACGAAACTAGGGCTAGTTATTGATAAACCTTCACAGGAGGAGAAGTTTAAGTATCCTGTACTTCAGACTTTTCTATGTTATAATCATCGTTTCAATGAAAGAGGCAGTAAATACTGGGGTTGGAAGTATACATGTGCTGATGGTATGATTCCGGGTGAATCTCCATCTTTTAATGCTATAGACAATGGAGTTCGCCTTAAGTATGAGGGGATTTCTGGTGCGTTTTTCCCAGATTTTACCTCATCTGAAATAATTCCATTATACCTAAGTAGAGGTGGTTATGGAAACGTATTTTCTACTAACTTTAGTGCTGTTACTACCAATTTAAACAGAGGAGTGATACTATGGATTGGAAG
>QMST01000124.1 GCA_003649745.1 Thermoplasmata archaeon
ACTTGGAACTGGTGGAGCGGTGAAAAATGCTGAAAAATACATAGATGGAACTTTTCTGGTGATGAATAGTGATATCATCTCATCTTTAGATATCAGCAAAATGGTAGATTTTCATAAAAAGAGAAAAGCAACTGCCACCATTTCTCTCTGGCCTGTAGAGAATGTATCTGAATTCGGCGTAGTTAAAATAGAAAAAAACAATGAGATAAAGGATTTTATAGAAAAACCAAAACCAGAAGAAGCACCTTCTAACCTTATAAACGCTGGCGTCTATGTCCTAGAACCAGAGATTTTAGATTATATAGAAACCGATCGCCTGGTTTCAATGGAAAAAGAAATATTTCCCCAAATAATAAGAGATAAAAAACTATTTCTTGGCTTTAAATTTGATGGCTATTGGATAGATGTTGGCAGGATAAGCAGCTATGTAAATGCAAATATAATGATGTTGAAACAAAGAAAAATTAACTTGTTAGTCGGTGATAATGTTGAAAACAAGGGCAGAATAAATCTTTCTTCTATCGGAAACAATGTTAGTATAGGAGAGGATGCAAGAGTAGAATCTAGTGTAGTATACGATAATGTTAGAATAGGCAAAAATGTGATGATAAAAAATAGTGTGATAGGTGAAAATGTGGAGATAGGAGAAGGTGCTAAAATAATAGATAGTGCCGTGGGTGATGATGAGAAAATCGAGGCTAATGCAGAAATTATAAACCTGAGAGTTTGGAATAAACCAGTGCCAGAGGGGTATCCTGATAAACAAGTGGGAAATGTCATAGAAAACCAATAAAAAAATTTGGGTGAAAAAAATGGTTTTGAAGGTGATACTTGATCACAGAGAAAAGTCGATATTGCCATTGATAGAGGATCTCTATGATAACATAGAATTATCCCTTTTACCCTTTGGAGATATCATACTAGTGACTGACAAAAAAAGAGCAGTTGTTATAGAAAGAAAAAGCTCCCAGGATTTTATTTCCTCTATCAGATCTAATAGACTATGGGAGCAGCTTTTAAAAATGATGAAAGCAAAAGAGATATTTGATTACAAGATAAAAAGAAAGATTTTACTGGTTCATGGTAGGATATCAGATTATTTGGAAAATATCTCCATTCTAAACCAGGATAGGGGAGAAAATGCTCTTTCTAGATTTTGGGCTAGCTTGTCTGGTGCCATGCTTGAGATAATATATGTCTATGGTATACCAATAATATTTGTTGAAGATGATGAAGCAATTAGACATTTTCTGAGAATACTTGCCAGGAGAGAAGAAAATGGTTTGAATGATAAGACGCCAAAAGCGAGATGGTTTAGAAGGAAAAGGATTTCATCGCTACCAGAGAAGGATGAAAAACTTTTCCTGTTAAGCTCGCTACCATACATTGGCGATATTTTAGCAAATAATTTGCTTGAGCATTTTGGATCTATCGCGAATATTGCAAATGCTTCTATAGAGGAGCTTAAAGAAGTCGAGGGCATCGGTGAGAAAAAAGCAACTAAAATATACAATACATTTCATTAACTCTCTTGGTTGATAGCTATGCACAGATTATTTGGCACAAACGGAATAAGAGGAATAAGCAACGAAGACATGAACTCATGTTTAGCATTGGATATAAGCAAGGCAATCGCCACATACTACATAAAGAAGTTAAAAAGAGATATTACAATTGCAATCGGAACAGATGCTAGAACGTCAAATATTATGCTTAAAACAGCATCAATTTCTGGGTTACTTAGCACTGGTTGTAATGTTGTAGATCTTGGCTTGTTACCCACACCTAACCTTCAGTATATTGTAAAGACAAAAAAATTTGATGCAGGTATAATTATAACAGCCTCACATAATCCACCAGAGTTTAACGGGATAAAAGTGATAGATGGAGATGGAACAGAACTCTCTGCAGAACAAGAGGAGGCAATTGAGAATATATATTTTGAAAAATCATTTTTGGTAGCTAATTGGAAAAACATTGGTAAACTTTCCCATTTAGATAATGCAACAGAGATCTATATTGATGGTGTCTTATCCAAGGTTGATATAAATCTAATCAGAAGAAGAAATTTACATGTTGTATTAGACTGTGGTAATGGAGCAGGCTCTCTAGTTCATCCCAAACTACTCGAAAAAATAGGTTGTAAAGTAACTCTTTTGAACTGCGAACCAGATGGATTTTTCCCTGGGAGACCCTCCGAGCCTGTGCCTGAAAACCTACATGAGCTTATGAAAACCGTAAAAGAAGAAAACGCAGATCTTGGGATAGCATTAGATGGCGATGCAGACAGGGCAATATTTGTTGATGAGAATGGGGAATACATATATGGGGACAAGACTCTTGCATTGATGGGAAAATATATGGTTAAAAAGAACAAAGGAGGAATAGTGGTTACACCAGTCTCAACATCCAGCTGTCTGGAAGAAGTTGTTACCAGAGAAGGTGGTAAGGTTATCTACACTGCCGTGGGCTCCCCAATTGTTGCTAGGGTAATGATCGATACAAATGCAGTATTTGGCGGGGAGGAAAATGGTGGTCTCATATTTCCAGAGCTTCAATACTGTAGGGATTCTGCTATAACCTCTGCGAAAGTAATAGAGTTGATAGCAAAAGAAAACAAATCTCTCTCAGAGCTAATAAGAGAAATACCGGAATATGAACTAGTAAAGATAAAAGTTAGCTGCCCAAATGAAAAAAAACAATTGGTTATGAAAACATTTAAAAACAAAATCAAGACAGAGGAAAATGTAAGAAAAATCGATGAAACCGATGGTGTTAAAATCTATGTAGACAAAGGCTGGGTGCTTGTACGTCCCTCTGGAACAGAGCCGATATTTAGAATATTTGCTGAAACAAAAGCAAAAGGACAAGCAGAAAAACTGGCAAACAGATACAAGTCAATATTAGAAGAAACCATAGAGAACATATAGTTTTCCTACAAAAAATTTTAAGTAGTCTTTTGTTTAGGTAAAAAC
>QMST01000125.1 GCA_003649745.1 Thermoplasmata archaeon
ATGCTTGGGCAATAGCAACAGACGAGTCTACCAGTAACTTAGCCCCTATTATAACGCCCAATAGTCCAAGGACAACCAATGAAACGTATTTTTTGATATTATTATCTTTACCAAGGTTTAGTTCTATGTTGTTTTTTCTTTCTTTTGATGCTACTTTTAGTATGTATATTATATAAGCAACAAATGAGACCAGGAAAATAACACCTACGGGCCAGGTTATTCTTCCAACTAGTATTGTGGCAGCTAGTAGTGCTGAGACACCAAGCATCATAGGCATCTCTCTTTTTATAATCCTTCTGTGTGTTTCTACTGATGAGATTATTGAACATAGGCCAAGTATCAGAAGAAAATTTGTTATACAAGAACCCACAATCGTGCCTAGGGATATTCCCTGCTGAGATTGTAATGCTGCAATAATAGAAGTCCCAGCTTCAGGAGCAGAGGTTCCATATGCTATAATTGTGACTGCAATGGTTATTTTGGAAACACCAAGATACAAGGCTGTTTTTGCTGATCCATCCACTAGAAAATCTGCACCTTTGTAGAGAAGTGCAATTCCTAGTATGAATAGTGGCACTGCTATTATTGTATCCATTGCTGATCCATTATCGAAATAAATTGATTGTTTAAAAAGAAATGGTAAAAAAATTATTTTGCTTTTTCAAGTTCTTTTATTGCATCAGGATTTGCTAGTGTTGAAGTATCACCTGTACCCTGTCCTAGAACTTTTGCTCTGATTAATCGTCTCATTATTTTTCCACTTCTGGTTTTTGGAACATCAGCTACAAACCATATCTCATCAGGTCTTGCTATTTTACCCATTTGTTTGGCAACATGTTCTCTGAGCTCTTTCTTTAACTCATCACTGGGTTCAACATCTTTTTTGAGTACCACGAATGCTACAATGGATTCTCCTTTTAGCTCATGTGGTTTTCCTATTACCGCGGCTTCTGCGACTTTTTCATGGCTTACCAAAGCTGATTCTACCTCGGAGTTTCCTATTCTATGGCCGGATACATTTAGAACATCATCTGCTCTACCTTGTATCCAGAAGTATCCATCATCATCCTTTCTAGCAACATCACCAGCTAAATATGTGTTTTTAAACCTGCTCCAGTAGGTTTGTCTGTATCTTTCATCAGCTTTGTAAAGACCCTTTAGCATAGCAGGCCATGGATGTGTTAATACTAGGTTTCCACCTGCATTTTTTATTGATTTTCCCTCGTTGTCATAGACATCAGCTGATACACCTGGGAATGGTTTTGTTGCAGAGCCTGGTTTCAAAGGTGTTATTGGCAAGGGTGTTATACAGAATTGCCCGGTTTCTGTCTGCCACCAGGTGTCCATTATCTGGCATTTTTTACCTCCAATATGTGTATAATACCATATCCATGCCTCTGGGTTGATTGGTTCACCTACAGATCCAAGTAATCTAATGGAATTGAGATCATGTTTTTTAACCCATTCTTCACCATATCTCATGAATAATCTAATGCTTGTTGGCGAGGTGTATAATATTGTAACCTTGTATTTCTCTATTATTTCCCACCATCTATCCGGGTTTGGATAGTTTGGAGCCCCTTCATAGATTATAGATGTTGCACCAAGTATCAGTGGGGCATAAACAATGTAGCTATGCCCTGTTATCCATCCTATGTCTGCGGCGCACCAGTAGATATCATCATCTTTGATATCAAACACCCATTTTAGTGTTACAGCAGTACCTACGGCGTATCCTCCATGGCAGTGTATTACACCTTTGGGTTTACCAGTTGTTCCAGATGTATACAGGAAGAATAGAGGATCATTTGCATCCATTGTCTCTGTTTCACATTCATCTGACATGTCTTTAATGATTTCATGCCACCAGAGATCTCTCTTCTCATCCCAAGGTATCTCATCACCGGTTCTCCTGTAAACTATGACATGTTCAACAGATGGAGCATCTTCTAAAGCTTCATCAGTTTGTTTTTTAAGAGGAACTTTTTTACCTCTTCTATAAAAACTATCACAAGTTATAACAGCTTTTGCTTCACAATCATTTATTCTTTCTCTTAATGCTAGGGCACTAAAGCCAGAGAAGACAACAGAGTGGATTGCACCAATTTTTGCACAGGCAAGCATAGCAATTGGCAGCTCAGGTATCATGGGGAGATAAATACTTACTCTATCACCTTTTTTAATACCCAATTTTTTAAGCGCATTTGCCAGCTTGTTCACTTCTTTATAAAGCTCTCCATATGTTATCTTTCTCGTATCTCCTGGTTCCCCTTCAAATATGTAGGCTATTTTATCCTTTTTGTCACCCTTTGCATGTCTATCTAGAGCATCATGGACTATGTTATATTTGGCACCAACAAACCAGTTTGCATAAGGTGGATTCCAC
The DNA here is from genome assembly GCA_003649745.1 of Thermoplasmata archaeon. Classification (GTDB taxonomy): domain Archaea; phylum Thermoplasmatota; class E2; order DHVEG-1; family B8-G13; genus B8-G13. Next base: position 2,387 of record QMST01000125.1, read on the forward strand.
TCAAGAATCTTCCTAGGAGGTTCAATCCAATTTACAACCTCTTTAGAAACCTCCCCCCAAAACCATTCATAATCCTCTGCCTTTTTCAATAGCTCATCATATGTTTTTATACCGTGTTTATCCATCCATTTTTTAACATTTGTCTTTTCGACAAATTCTTTTGATGGTTTAAAAACTCGTTTCTCATCTAGAAGAACTGCGATATGTTCTTTCTCTGCCATTTTTAAAATTTTTCCCCCTTTTTAGATTTTTATGTTTTCCCGTAATAATAGACCCTATATTTATAGGTTATCCTATTTTACCAAAATATTTTTTAACCATCTCAATAGCACATAGTTTACCACACATTGAACAAGCGTTTTTATCCTCCGTTGGTAACCTCTTGTTTCTATACTCTCTTGCTTTTTCTGGATATATAGCAAACTCAAACATCTTTCTCCAATTCAACTCCTCCCTAGCCTTACTTAGTTTGTAATCTAAATCTTTATCTATACCCCTTGCAACATCTGCAGCATGTGCAGCTATGAGAGAAACTATAACTCCTTCTCTAACATCGTGTTCATCTGGTAGGCATAGATGTTCAGCTG
>QMST01000126.1 GCA_003649745.1 Thermoplasmata archaeon
ATTTATATGTGATTTTTAGAATTCGCTATTTGAATTATCAGAAGAGGTGAAACAGAAACATGGGTGATAGCGATGAAGACGATAGGCAGACATATAATTGCAGAGTTCTACGGTGTAGTAGAGGAGCTAATTTCAAAGAAGGACAAAGTGCAGAACATTATTGAGGAGATAGTGGAGAAAGCTGAGCTTACCAAAATTGGCTCTGTTTATAAACAATTTAAACCGTATGGTGTTACTGGTATTGTTTTAATTACGGAATCACATATATCTGTGCATACCTGGCCTGAGTATAAACTCATGAATGTTGATATTTTCACATGTGGCAGTCTGGAGAAAGCTGATAAGGCATTTCAACTTTTTATAGAAAAATTCAAGCCTGAGAAATATAGGCATCATATAATAGATAGAGGATTGATGTAATTTGCCATCAGCTAGAGATCGAGTAAAAATGCAGATTTTACAGAACCTGTATAATGGGGAGTTATCCATCTGGGAGCTCATATCTAGACAGGATTCTTCTCTACCTGAGTTTTATAAAAAAATAAAAGAAATGGAAAAAGAAAAAATGATTAAAATAGAAAAGGGAAGAGTTTCTTTGGTTTCTAAACCTGGTTTTCTAGGAAAACTGGAGGACATAAAAAGTGAAGAAATTAGGTGTAATTGCTGCGGGGGGACTGGCTACCTTCCCATGGAGGATTTGCAGAAAAAATATAATGAGATAATCAGAGAAAGACCAATGCCTTTGCAGGATTTTGATCAAGGCTATATTTCACCTGAGAGTCTGCTTAGGCGTATAAGTTTTATTTTTGAAAGAGGTGATCTCCTGGATACTAGTATTTTCATAATAGGAGATGATGATCTGCTTAGTATAGCCGCTGGTTTGACAGAACTGCCCTCTAAGATTAAGGTGATTGATATTGATGAGAGGATAATAGATTTTATCAACAAAATTTCTAAGAAGTATAGGTTAAATATCGAGGCATTTACTTATGATGTGCAAGAGCCTTTGTCAAAGGATCTTAGAAGGAGTTTTGATGTTTTTATATCTGATCCAGTTGAAACAATACCTGGTATCAGATTATTTTTGTCTAGAGGGGTTTCTGCGCTTAAGGGAGTTGGTTCATCAGGTTACTTTGGCTTGACAACTTTAGAGGCTTCTGTTAAAAAATGGTATGAAATCCAAAAAATTTTGCACAGCATGGGTTTTGTGATAACAGATATAATTAGAAAATTTAGTATATATGGGGGAGAAGAAAACTTTTTGAGAGAAGAAAATCTGCCTATTGTCAAAAAAATAAAGGAGAAAGTTGATTTTGATTGGTATTCATCTTCATTTTACAGAATAGAAGCTGTCAAAGAACCTAAGCCAGCTGTAACGGGCAGATGTATAATTACAAGGGAGATGTATGTAGACGATGAAAGCTGGGCAACATGTTTGAGTGGTAGTTAAAGTGTTAAATACTATGAGTGTCTAATTATTTATGGAGTGTTGTAGTTTATGACACAGATTTCAGAGGCAAAATTAGGAAAGATTACAGAGCAGATGAAAGAAGTTGCAAAGAAGGAAGATGTTGATGTAGAGGTTATAAGAAGAAGAATTGCAGAAGGTAGAATAGTTATACCATGTAATGAGATTCATTCTCCGAAGGTTTTGGGAATAGGTAAAGGGCTGAGAGTAAAGGTTAATGCTAATATTGGAACATCTATGGAACATTTTGATCTAGATGAGGAAATCAGAAAAGCAAAAGCCGCCTTAGATGCAGGTGCACATGCTATAATGGATTTATCAACTGGCGGTGATCTAGATGAGATAAGAGAGAATTTACTAAAAGTTGTTGATGTTCCATTTGGAACCGTTCCCATCTACCAAGCGGGTATTAACGCAATTAGAAAATATGGTGCAATTGTAGACATGACTGAGGATGATATGTTTAATGCTTTTGAACATCAGGCTAAGCAGGGAGTAGATTTTGCTGTAGCACATGTTGGCGTTACAAAGGAAAGTGTTGAAAGACTTAGAAGACAAAAGAGACTAATACCTATTGTTTCACGTGGCGGAGCCTTTCACGCTGCTTGGATAATACATAATGAGAAGGAAAACCCGTTGTACAAAAATTTTGAGTATCTTTTGGAAATAGCCAGGGAATATGATCTAACGCTCAGTTTGGGAGATGGAATGAGATCTGGTGCTATATATGATTCCAATGATAGAGCAAAATTTCAAGAGCTGCTTGTTATTGGTGAGCTAGTAGAAAAAGCTAGGGAAAAAGGAGTGCAAACCATGGTTGAGGGGCCAGGGCATATGCCATTAAATCATATAGAGTCCAATATTCAAATAATGAAAACTGTTACAAAAGGTGCGCCATATTTTGTTTTAGGGCCACTGGTTACAGATATTGCCCCGGGGTATGATCATTTTGTAGCTGGAATAGGAGGAGCATTGGCTGGCTATTATGGCACTGATTTTCTATGTTATGTTACACCAGCTGAACATCTATGCCTACCAGATGAACACGATGTTAGAGAAGGAGTTATAGTTTCTCTCATAGCTGCACATGCTGCAAATGTTGCAAGGGGTATAGATAAAGATTTAGATTACAAACTAAGTAAGGCTAGGGAGGAGTTGAACTGGAAAAAGATGTTCGAGTTTGCTATAGATCCAGAAAAAGCAAGAGAGCATAGAAACAAAAGGTTGCCAAAGGAGGATAAAAAAGCTTGTTCAATGTGTGGTAAACTATGTGCTATTGAAATAGTCAGAAAATATTTTGGTAAATAGTAAATAGGATAACCTATAAATATAGGGTCTATTATTACGGGAAACATAAAAATCTAAAAAGGGGGAAAAATTAAAAATGGCGGAGAAAGAACATATCGCAGTTCTTCTAGATGAAAAACGAGTTTTTAAACCAACAAAGGAATTTGTCGAAAAGACAAATGTTAGAAAATGGATGGATAAACACGGGATAAAAA
>QMST01000127.1 GCA_003649745.1 Thermoplasmata archaeon
CTACTGATTCATCCCAAAATTGTGTTTATGATGTGCCATTGCACATCATTTAGGGATGAAGCCGAAATAGGTGAAAAGTTTTTATATACCTCTTGCATTCCAAGTTTTACATCTTAGAAAAAAAATAAAGAGATATTGGGCTATGAGTTCTCAAAAAAGTTTAGAGAAGGAGGCCGAAAAAATATATGCCAATATATATGAAATTTAAACCTTCAAAGGATTTAGAAAGTCTAGCATATGAGATCGTTGAAAAGGCAAGAGCAACCGGTAAAATATGCAAGGGTACAAATGAAACCACTAAACGCGTGGAAAGAGGAGAGGCAAAACTAGTGATAATGGCTGAGGATGTCTCACCTGAGGAAATACTCGCACATATGCCACTGCTCTGTGATGAGAAAAACATACCCTACACCTATGTGTCAAGCAAAGCAGAGCTGGGCAGAGCAGCAGGTTTAGAAGTATCAGCAGCATCTGTTGGGATATTAGAAATAGAGAAGGAGTCAAAAAACTTGTTAGATAACATTGTTAAAAAAATAGAGGAAGAAAAGAAACAAGCTCAGAGCTGATAGTTTATGGTAGGCGATAATATACCCTGCGAGGTTGTAGAGATAGTCGGCAGGACCGGTATGGCTGGAGAGGCAACACAGGTTAAACTTAGAGTACTCGATGGACCAGATAAGGGAAAAATTATCACTAGAAACGTGATGGGTCCTGTCCAACTTGGTGATATTTTAATGTTACTAGAGACGCAGAGAGAAGTTCGTAAGATTAGGAAAAAATAGAGAGAGATAAAATGGTAGAGAGAAGGATATGTTCATTTTGTAAAAACGAGATTGAACCTGGCACGGGTAGAATGTACGTTAGAAAAGATGGAACAGTATATTTCTTCTGCAGTACTAAATGTCAGAAAAACATGTTAAAACTTAAAAGAGTTCCCCGAAGGGTTAGATGGAGTAAGTTTTACGTGAAAAAGAAAAAATCAGCATAAAAATTTATAATTTATAATTTCTATTCCAGGTGATAGAAAACAATAATGCAAATTCAACTCCCTTATGGTAAAGGAACACTACCATTGGAGGTTCCAGATAAAAATTTACAAAAAGTTATTCTGCCCAAGGAGATAATACAGCCAGATAGGCCAGAGGTTATAATTAGAAACGCTCTTTTTAACCCAATGGGTACAGATAGGCTTTCTCAAATCGCTACAGAATATGATAAGGTTGCCATACTTGTTGATGATTACACCAGGCCATGTCCAACTAGGACATTGTTACCACCTGTTTTAGAAGAACTTCAACGTGCAAATGTTAGAGACTCAAATATTATTATAATAATAGCAAATGGAACACATAAACCACCAACAGATGAGCTGAAGAGAGAAATAGTTGGTGACAAGGTTTTTAGAAACTACAGGGTGATATCAAATGATTATGTAAACGGCGAGTTTTACACCGTAGGTAAAAGTAGATTTGGTAACGAGATAGAGGTTTTAAGAGAATACGTAGAGGCTGATATTAAGATTATACTGGGTGACATTGAGTATCATTATTTCGCAGGGTATGGTGGGACGAGAAAAAGCATACTGCCAGGTATATCATCAAGTAGAACAGTTCATAACAATCATAAGATGATGTTTGACAAAAATGCGAAAGCTGGGGTGCTAAAAGAAAACCCGGTGCATCAGGAGATGAACGAGGCAATGCACCTAGCAGGTTGCGATTTTGCATTAAATGTTGTTTTAAATTCCAGGCAGAGAATAGTAGGAGCCTGGGCGGGAAACCCTGACCTGGTTTTAGACGCGGGTGTGAAACTTGTTGATGAAATGTACAAAATAGTTGTTGATCAAAAAGCAGATATAGTAGTATCAGCTGCTAGTGGACATCCCCATGATCTGGATTTATATCAAGCATACAAGGCGTTGCATACGGTGTTACCCGTTACCAATGAAAATGGTGTGATAATCCTAGTTGCAGAATGTAAAAAAGGGCATGGTAATGAGATTTATTATGAGTGGATGAAAAAGTATAAAACAGCTAAGGAGGTAGAGGACAAACTAAAGCAATCCTTTGTCATGGGTGCACACAAGGCATACTATCATCTAAAAGCCATTGAGAATCATGAAATTATCTTTGTCTCATCAATGGATAAAACAGAGGTAGAAGAAACATTTAGATTCAAACATGCAAAAGATCTAGATGATGCGCTAAAAAAAGCATTCGACATAGCAGGCAAAGATGCCACTATTTTTACTGTTCCCCAAGGCACAACCACCTTGTTAAAACTAAGGTTAAATAAATAAAATCAACTCTTCTTTTCGATATTTATCTACAAAATTTCTATAAACCTTCGTTTATAAACGAAAGATATTTAATGGATTAATATACTGTTTTTTGGTATTCGTAAAAATCTCCAAAAGAAAAAATATCCCCATTCTCATGGATAATCTACATAGCAATCACACTTGCAATTATTGCAATAATTATAATACTCTACAAAAAGAAAGCATTTTGATTGGTAACCCCTCACAAGTCATTAAAAACCCCTCTTTCCCACTCTCTTATATTTTTTGACTTTGACACAATTTTATATAGCTATTTCTTCATTTTCAAATTGAAACATAATTGGGGGTAAGAAAAACAGATGGAAGACATCAGAATAAAGATTGTAGATATTGAGAAGCCAGATGAGATAAATTTTATCCTCGGCCAAACTCATTTCATAAAAACAGTAGAAGATCTCTATGAAACCATGGTAAACTCTAATCCAAATGCAAAATTTGGCATAGCATTCTGCGAAGCCAGCGGTGCATGTAAGATCAGAGTTGAAGGTAATGATGAGGAGATGAAAAAACTTGCTGTTAAAAATGCTGAGAAAATAGGCGCAGGCCATACTTTCATAGTGTTTATGAGAGACTGTTATCCAATAAATGTTTTAAATGCAATCAAACAAGTAC
>QMST01000128.1 GCA_003649745.1 Thermoplasmata archaeon
AGGCATCCGCCTCTTGGCGGATGCACCTTTCCAAGAGAACGTAATGTAATGTAAAAAGAAAAAACATGCGTGATTCATCCCCATACTAAAAGTCTGGGGATTTCTCACTTACAAAATGTTAAATTTAGTGGACTTTCGCGTTTTTTAGGGGTTTTTGTAATTCGCTATGTAAGCTATCTCGAAAACTTTTTATTAAACATCTGCCCAAATTGGGCTAAAACGCAAAACACCATTTATTTAAAAATCATTTGAAATAAAAGGATAAAAAACAAAAATTTTTTGAATAGTTAAAAAGTAGGATTTGTTACAATTTTTTTCTACATTATCTCATATGCTCTTCTGTCTTTTAAGTCTCTGTTGAAAAGCTGTAAGGCATCTTCTCTCATCTCTGGCGGATAGCCATCTGGGAAGTTGATACAACCTGTGCATATGTCAAAACCAATGGATTCTTTTAGTGATTTGTGACTGATGTATGCAAGTGAATCTGCCTCTATTTCTTTTGCTATTTGATCCCAGTCTTTTAGACTTCCATCTGGGTTTCTAGCTATGAATTCTCTTTTGCTTCTCATATCTATTCCAAGATAACAAGGAGCTAGTAAGGGTGGGCATCCTATACGAACATGTACCTCCTTTGCACCTGCCTCTCGGATGCCACTTACTATTTTTCTCATGTTTGTTCCTCTAACGATAGAATCATCTATTAAAACCACTTTTTTCCCCTTGAGAACCGATCTTATGAATGATAAACCCTCTGCTACGATTTCCTCTCTTTTATCCTGGGTTTGCTGGATAAATGATCTTTCGCTTTTATCTTTCATCAGCCCTTCATCTAATGGTATTCCTGATTCTCTTGAGAAACCAATTGCATATCTTCTACCAGACTCTGGCACTGGGCATATTATATCTGCATCAACAGGTGCTTCTTTAGCGAGTCTTCTACCAATTTCAACTCTTACGTTATGAATAGATCTCCCGTTTATCCGAGAGTCTGGTTTTGCAAAATAGACAAATTCGAACATACAAGGCATTTCTTTCTTTTTACAAATCATCTTCTCATGGATTTGTCCTTCCTTGTCAATGACTACTGCACTACCTCCTGGAACGTCTTCAATGTATCTAAAATTAATTTTTTTGAAAACCCTTGTTTCTGATGCAAAACATTTATAATTTGTATTTTCACCCAGGACCAGTGGTCTTATCTTCCTAGGGTCTGTTATAGCAAAAAGTAATGGGTTTTCACCTGAGTCGGTTATAAACAGAGCAGAGTAACTGCCTTTAACCTGTGGCATAAGCCATTCTGCAGCTTCAAAAATAGTGTCAACGTCTATTTTTTTTCCATATAAATAGTCTGCTAATGGTAGGAGAAGCCATTGAATATCACACTCTGTCCTAGGTGTTCTCTTGGTTTTTTTTCTCATCTCATAGCCATTGTAAATATTGCCATTGTGTACGCCTGCAAGAAAAGGATTTATAACATACTCTGGCTGTGCATTATGCTTAAGCGATTCTATGTCATCCATGCCTGCGGTTGAATATCTAGTATGACCTATGCCTAGATTGCCTGGGGTGAATATTTTTTTTGAATCATTGAAAACATCCCTGACAAGACCTGCATCTTTATTCATGTGGATGTTACCATCATATGTTAACTTGCCTGCAGATGATTGTCCTCTGTGCTGCACAGCAAACAATCCTTTGTAGATTAGATAAGAAACAGGTTTGTCACCAACCAGTCCAATTATTCCGCACATTTTATATCAACTTGAGATTTATATTTTTATATTATAAATTTTCCATTTTTGTATATAACTTCTCCATCAGCATGTATCTCACTGTTTTTCCTTAAATCGCATATCATGTCCCAATGTATCCCTGATTTATTCTTGCTACCGGTTTCAGGATAACCGCTGCCAACTGCTATATGAATCGTGCCACCTATTTTTTCATCAAAAAGAATGTTTCTTGTAAATTTTTGAATCCCATAATTGTTTCCAAAGGCAAACTCCCCTATTCTTCTAGCACCAAGGTCTATGTCCAACATTGCATTGAGGAATTTTTCTCCTTTGACAGCTTTTGCTTTTACAACTTTTCCATTTTTGAACTCTAATCTTACATCTTCTACCTCTCTACCACCATATATAGCAGGATATGAGTATCTTATATACCCATTTGCAGAGTTTTCCACAGGACCGGTGAAGATCTCACCATCTGGGAAATTTTCATGACCATCCGCGTTTATCCATTTTCTACCATCAAATCTTAGTTTCAGATCAGTATCCTCAGCAAAAACATGAAGAGTTTTCTTCGTTTGCAATATCCTTATAAGTTCCTCCTGCTGTTTTGAAACTTTCTTCCAGTATTTTATTGGGTCTTTCTCATCTACATGAGCTGCTTTAAATACAAAATCTTCATATTCCTCTATAGACATCTCGGCATCCTGAGCTGCAGCATTTGTAGGATACTGAGTTAAGGACCATCTTAGCTCCTTCTTCGCAGCTCTTTCTAGGAAAATCCTGTGTATCTCCTGTTGAAATTTTCTATGTAACGCTTGTTTTTTTGGATCGATGTTTGTTAATCTTTTCGTATTTTTTGGAGCTAGTATAGATAATCTGGCATCTATATTTTTGACCTCAAATTTAGACAATGGTGAAAGAAATTTTAGTTGGTTTTCACTCGCATGTTTATAAAAAATTTCATCAAGCTCTTCGATATAGAGTCTAACATGTGGATGTGCACCTAGCAATATAGCCTGCCTATAAACCTCTTTAACAAGAGGAATTGATTCTTCACTTCCGTATATGACAAAAATGTCGTTCTTTTTTAGCTGCAGAGAATAATTTGTGAGAATATTTGCCAGTTTAGCTAATCTTTCATCTCTCATTGTAAAACCTCCCATTTTCTGGTTTTGTCTTGGGACAAAAAGCCATATGCTTATTTTCTTTATATCTC
>QMST01000129.1 GCA_003649745.1 Thermoplasmata archaeon
AGTATGAATAAGTTGTGTCATGTATTGGTTTCGTGTTTTTTATGCTTGTTCTTGTTAGGATACCACTATGCCACCGGTAGTGGTATCATAGGATATGAACAGGTGGAGGAGGTAGAGTAAAAAGATGAGAAAGACTAAAATGGCTGTGATAATGGCAGGGATTCTAATTTCTGCTCTATTTGTAGCCTGCATAAATACAACAGCAATTGGGACAATGAAAGGAAACCTTGGTTTCTTCAATAGACAAAAAAACACATTTTCTATAGGTAGAATGATACGAAATATCGGTGTGGTAAATACGCAGAGAAACCTTTTCTCCTTGGGAATAATGAGAAGAAATATAGGTATAATAAACCATCAAAAAAACATCGGTCTAATAGACCCAATGATAACAAGACGATGCTCTAGAATAGCATCTACATCTCCGGCTCTAATTAAAAGACAAGTTGTCCTAGGACCTGTGGGGCTAAATTTTGACGGCCCACTTGGTATGCGATGGTTGCGCCCTATACCAAGACTTACAGGAGAAAGATTAATAACAGGACCTATCCAAAGTAATGGGGTAATACAAAAACAGCTAATACTAGGTGGAATAGGAGTACAAACCGGCGGAAAATTGATTAGCAAACAAAAAACTCTACTAGGAATAGGAATTCAAGCTGGAAATACTGGGATACTAGCCAAGCAAAAAAATATTGCAGGAATAGGTTTTCAAACGCTAAATGCAGCCGCATTTGTTAAACAGAAAAATCTGTTATCATATGGTGGGCAAAGAGCTAATCTCGGAGTTAAAACAATACAGAGAAACACACTATCCATTGGTAGAAAGATAGGCAATGTTGCCATAGTGAATAAGCAAAAGGGTCTACTATCATTTGAAGCTATGAAGAGAAATCTTGGTTTGGTGAATAAGCAAAAAAGCGCGGCGTCTATTAGTAGGATGATTGGTAACGTTGGTGGTGCAAACGTAAAGAAGGATCTATTGTCTCTTGGTGGTATGAAGAGAAATATTGGCATTGTGAACAAGGATGTTGGATTACTTTCCATCGAGAGGATGTTAAGAAACTTTGCAGTATACAACATACAAAAAGATATCCTTTAAATAATTTAAAGAGAGGGAGAGTATGGAGGAGATATAAAAAACCCTTTCTCAAATTTTTTTAATTTTTGTTTTTTTGATTTTCCTCTTTTATTATTCGATTTTTGTTCTATAAATTTTATATATGCCTTTTTACAAAAATAAGAGGTAGAAGATGGTAGGTGATAGCAAAATGGATATATATGGTTTAAAAGCAGATGCCTTGCATAGCAAGATAGTTTTCATTGTATATGTTCTAACCAGTTCTGATCAATATTCTAAACTTATACCTATTAAGTATAGAAGTATGGAGGAGGCATAATAAAAATGAGAAAAAGTATAATAGCATTGGGTATAGCTGGGCTGTTAATACTTTCTATTTTTAGCGTATGTGTCGATTCTAGAGCTGGGCTCTTAGATAACTTAAAAAATAGATTCTCATCCAGATCATCAAGTAGCTCAGGGGGATTACTAAGTAATCTAAAAAATAGATTCTCATCTCATACAACTAGTACATCTAGTACTTCAACGGGTATACTAAGTAGATTTAAAAGTACGCATAGTGGCTCAGCAGGATTATTCAGATCTAGAACTGGTTCCCTTGGTATAATGAAAAGAAACTACGGTGTGTTTAATAAACAAGTCAACTGGAGATCAAATGGTATAATGAAAAGAAATTGGGGATTATTTAATATTCAGAAAAATATTGGTTCACGTTGGAATTTAGCTGGTACATCTGGTTCAACAAAGGGAAGCCGTGCGTTGATACAAAGACAAATAAACATAGGACCCAGCGGTTTTTCAGTTAATTTGAATGGTGCTCTTGGTCTGAGATGGCTTCGTCCTATCCCAAGAGTAGTAGGTGGAGAGAGATTATTTGATCTTGATCCAACCAATACACAAAGCGGCGGACTGATTCAAAAACAACTTAATCTCATTGGTGCCCATGGTACGCAAACAGATGGTAAATTTATTAGTAAACAAAAAAATTTTCTCTCATTTGGTAGACAAATTGGAAACATGGGTTTAATAAGCAAGCAAAAAAACATTTTATCTATAGGTAGACAGATAGGTAACCTGGGTTTTGTTAACAAACAAAAAAACCTCATCTCCTTTGGTTCCCAGAAAAGAAATATAGGTTTATTAAACTTGCAAAGAAACAGGTTATCATCTGGTAGACAAATTGGAAACCTTGGTCTAATAAACAAACAGAAAAACTTGTTGTCTCTAGCATCACAAAAAAGAAACATTGGAGTAGTAAATAGGCAGAAAAACATTTTGTCCTTTGGTAGACAAATAAGAAACATCGGCTTGATAAATAATCAGAAGAACCTCATTTCCTTTGGTTCACAAAAAAGAAACCTTGGTTTAATAAACTTACAAAATAACAAGTTCTCAATTGGCAGACAAATCCGAAACATTGGAGTTATTAACTTCCAGAGAAATAAACTTTCCATTGGGTCAATGAAGGAAAACATTGGTCTGATAAATCTGCAGAAAAACAGTCTGCTCTCCTATGGCAAAATGAGTAAAAACATTGGTCTAATACTAAACAGTCAATTAAACGGGCCATTTCCATTTGCCAAGGGGCCGCATAGAGCTCCTCTTATTGATGCAGATAAGATATCAGATAGGATAGAAAACATTATTGGTTGGATTGAAGAATGGAAGAGCACACAACCTGATGAAGGGGCAAATGAAACATTTAATGATCTAATAAATGAGATACTTGCACAGCTAAATGGATGGCTTGACAATTTAACAGGTGATAACTTGGATGATTTCATCAATTGGCTAAACGATATAATCAACCAATTAATACAACAAGGTGCAGAAGCGCTACAGCAGCTAA
>QMST01000130.1 GCA_003649745.1 Thermoplasmata archaeon
AAATGGGCATCTGCGAAATATTTTCTAATGAATTCCTGTGCATTTCTCAAATATAAAACCTCTAGTGATGTTAAGAATTCTTCTGATATTATGATATGATCTTCTTCTACTAGGTCTCTTAGAAGGGTCTTTAATATATCCTGTGTCATTTTGGCTAAGCCTTCTTTTTCGTTACCAATTTTTTGATGTTTGTGATCATAGAAACCTAGATCAGTTTGACATATTTTATTCAATGGGATGTGTCTATATGTTTCAGCTAGCATGCCAAGTTCTATCCCCCAGCCAGCAGGGATACTTATGCTAACAGCGAGATCACTAGTGAGAGCAAACTCTCCGGATAAGGGATATCTAAAGGAGCGTAAAAAGCTGAGGAAATTTGATTCTTTTCCTATTTGGTCTACTAGCGCTCTAAGTAGAGGTTGAAGGAACAACCTGAAAACACGACCATACATCTTGTTCTGTTTTGAGCTGATTCTGGCATAGTAGCCCTTGTTGAATTTAAAATCTAAATCAGGTTCAACTATGGGGTACAAAAGCTTTGTTGGTATGAACTCGGTATAGTTTCTAATATCTGCATCATGCATTGCTATCCCATAGGATTCCAAACTTGCTATGCCAAGAGCTAACCATACATCTCTTCCTTTTCCACCATGTTTTATCAGATCAAAACCCTCTTCTTTTAACTCAAAAAGCAACTCTTTTACCTTGGGACCATTGCACCATATAACCAAGTTTGGTATTTTTAAAGATGAAAAAAACTTTTTAACATCTTTAAACTCTTTCTCAGTTTTTGCAGCCAGGGAGATAAACACTTTGCTAATATAATCGCATTTGTTAAGATGTCCTACTATCCCTTTTAATTCATCTCTTTTTATCTCCTCATATAGCATGGGTATAACAATTGATACTGGTCTCTCCTCAGTAACCTCTTTTAGTTCCTTTATGAGCCTCTCCCTGCTGATTTTTAGTTCATGCAAGGTGGCTATTTCCTCTTGTTTTATATCCATCTCTCATCACCGTAAAAATATCTTATAATATTGCAATTTTTTTGATGCAGTCTTTTTCTTAAGGAAAATAACTTTAATAACTTTTATTATTTCTTATTTTTCAATTATCTTTAAAATTTGTTGAAAAACAAACAATTTAATAATTAAATAATAAAAAGTGAATTATGATATCATCAGGGTGGAATCTAAAATGGTAGATATACAGTTGACAGGGATATTTCCCAGGTCTAATGAGCTAATCAGAGCAACATGGGATTATGAAAAGGGCAAGATTGATAAAGAAACCTTAGAAAACAAAATAGAAAAAGATACCAAGAGGATTATAGAGTTACAACTTCAGACTGGTTTTAGGTATATAACGGATGGGATGTTACTATGGCAAGATCTTTTTAGACCATTTGTCGAAAATATAGAGGGAATCTCACCTGGCCCTTTAACAAGATGGTTCAACAACAACACATTTTTTAGAAAACCGATAATTGATAATAAACTAAGTAGTAGTAGAACATTTCTCCATGAATATATCTATGTTGACCTCTTATCATAAAATGGACATTGGAAGGGTATATTACCAGGCCTGTTCACTTTCGTAAAACTTTCAGCAGATACATATTATAAAAATTTCAAGAATCTCATCATGGATTTTTCAAGGATAATCAAAGCAGAAATCACCAATTTAACCAATAGAGGGGCGTCGTTTATCCAATTTAATGAACCAGCAATTACATGGTGTACTCTTACAAAGGAAGAAATAAACCTTGCTAAAGAGGCTTACAGGTTTTTAATAGATGATGTAAGTGCTAGAACCTGTATACATACATATTTTGGCGATGCAACACATATCTTGTCTTCTCTACTGGATTACCCAGTTGATTACATTGGAGTAGATTTTTATTCAACCACATTTGAAGAGATAAGAGAGATTTCTTTCTCCAAAGGGTTGTTATGTGGATGTATTGATTCTAGAAGCTCGCTTTTAGAAAAACCATCTAATATCTCCTCCTTTATCGAGGATGTAAACGAGTATATGAAGCCACAGGACATGGTGATTTCTCAAAACTGTGATCTAGAGCTCTTACCGAGAAATGTAGCTGAAAAGAAAGTAAAACTTCTAGCAGAGGTTTTAAAGATGTTGGAGGGAAAATTATGAAAAAACTATTTCCCACCCAGGAGATTGGTAGCCTGGCAAAACCATCTTGGTTGTTAAAAGGATTGAGAGGTCAACCATTATCAGAGGAAGATATTAGAGAATTGGATACTTGGGCTAAAAAACCAGATATCCAGGGATATGAGGAGATAAAACAGCTTTTACTTAAAAAAACAATCAGTGAGAAAAAGTTGAGAGATTTTGCAGCGCTTTTTAATATAAAATTTTTTGAGAAAGCTGGTTTAGACTTTGTTTATGATGGAGAGGCCAGGAGAATAGAGATGTATGAGTACCCTATGCGGCATATAGAGGGAATAAAAATTTTAGACTGGGTTAGAAGTTTTGATAATAAATATTATAGAAAAGGAGCATGTGTTGATAAACCCAGACTCAAGGGCTTTTATCATTTAGAAGAATTTGTTTTTGTAAAAAATCACACCAGCAGGGGTGTAAAAATCCCTATCACAGGTCCATATACCCTAGCAGATTGGTCTTTCAATGAATACTATGAATCCCGTTTAGTTGACAAGATTAAAGATTTTAGAGAGAGGAAAAAAATTGCGAAACAAGATTTTGTTTTTGAGTTAGCAAGAGAAATTATCAGACCAAATATTATCGCCTTGGTTAAAGCAGGCGCTAAATGGATCCAGATAGATGAGCCAGCAGCAACAACTCATCCTAACGAAGTTCCTTTGTTTGTTGATGCATTTAACGAAACCGTAAAGGGTATTGACTGTAAATTTAGC
>QMST01000131.1 GCA_003649745.1 Thermoplasmata archaeon
ATCATTCACATCATATGTAACCCAAAATGTCTTTGGAAGAGAAACCTTGTGGTTTCCATATGTGTCTATAGCATAGATATTGAAAACATAGAGGCCAAGCATTGAGAGATTCGCAGTATTGTTTGAATACCAGTTGTTTCCCTCCGGGTTGAGTATAACATATGTGAGATAACCATTCGGATATGTGATATTTGCTATAACCTGAGCAATTCCAACTGCATCAATCACTTGCGCTTTTATTGTTAATTGTTTATTTTGCAAAAGAATTTGTATTTGTCTTCCTTGTAGCTTAGGGCTTTTATCAAAACCTTTTGCATAAAAATCTTTTATTGTTGGCGGAGTTACATCTCCTGTGACAAGAAAAGTAACAGCTGGTGCTGATATATTCTCATTTTTGTTATACGAGTCATCCACTACAATTACGTAGAAGGAATATGTTCCCTCATCTGTTGTCTGGAATTCATATGTCCACAGGTCAGTGTTTTCATAAGATTGTTGGAGTGAGATCAGTTCATAGCTATTATCTGGATATGTTAGGTTTAGCGTTACATTCCAGATATCTGATTCATCTGTAGCATTAACTATTATAGTGACATTGTCCCCAAGTTCAACGGTTACATTTCCTTTTTTCTTTGGATAAACAACTATATTGTTAACAGTTATTTCGTTTATATCTGGCTTTTCCTTTTCTGATTTATTTACAAATAATGTTGCGCTGCCATAGTTATTACCAGGTACTAGATCTCTAATATCTGGAATAATCTTTGCACCAATAATCCATTTTCCATGATAGGATGGATTCCCATATGTAGCGTTTTCCCATAACACTAATTCCTTGGAGTGAACTTGATCATCATTTGGGATATCTATGGTATCATTAGATTGTTTCTCTGTTTCAGAATAATGTAATGTACCCTGGTTGGCATACAGAACAATCATACAATTTTCTGCATATGCATGCCCCTCATTTTTAAAGTATACTGTAACATTAAGTTGCTCCCCCTCCTCGACAGGGCTTTCAACATAAACACTGGTTATATTGATATCTGGTAAGCCATAAACATAGACTGTGGATGTCTTTTGGTTGTTACCCCTATCCTTATCCTTGATATTATTCTCAGGGTCAATCTTTACTGTTATATTGTGCCGTCCATATTTCATCGGAGTCCAGATGAAATTGATATCGACACTCTCATTTTTACCTATGGATGAAATGGTTTTATACTGCGTAATGTTTTCTTCGATAACTTTAAACATTACCTTAACAACGTCGCTAACACCTGAGTCTTCACATTTTATTGTTACTACACTTTTAACCTCTGTAAGTTCATACGGTTTTGATGGGATGTTAATTTTTTCTACAATGAGATCTGGCTTACCAATATGGAAGTAATCTTGTGTTATAGTTTCATATCCAGCTCTATCTCTACTTATAACCTTTATAGTCCAGTTTACTTCCTCGCTAAAAGAGTAATCCCCTGGTAGAGTCCAAGTTCTGCTATTTGTGCTTGTTAAATATTTAATATCTTCTGGGGTGTTGATTCCTTTTTTATAAAACTCTACTGTTACATTGTCTGCGCTGGCAGCTGTTTCAATAGTTATGCTGACATTGGTATTTGGTGAATAATATCCATTGTGCTCTGGCTCTATAATATTACTCCACCATCCCTCTAAGGCGCTTGTATAGAGAGTAAATTTCTTAGGTGATGGTGGGCAAGACGAGCTGTTAGAAGATTTTGTAGTCCAGTTGTTTTCTTCGACGTCGAAATAAATACAATAATATTTTATGCCACTGCCTTTAACCTTCCAACTTATATTTCCCGAGGCATTTGTAGTTGCGTTAACATTCAAATCCTTAGTGAAATTAAAAACAACTTCTTTTTCCACTGTACCATTAGAATAATACTTCACAACTCTAACAGAGTTCTCATCAAATTTCTTGTTTATTATGTTTAATTCTTTTAGCCACATTGTGAAGTTTATTCCACGTATGGATACATTTCCTGTGAGAGAGCCAGGTATGGCATATGCCCTTCTATAATGCCAGCTGTGATGCCACCATTCAGGCTCTTTCATCACTATTACATCGATTTTCTTGAAATTGTTAGATTCATTGTATTCTGGAATTGTATTGTCATAATCAACTCTAACTTTTATTTCACGGAAACCAACACTTCCATCTACTTTCCAATCTATAGAAATTGTTTTGTTTCCATTTTTACCAATGTCTATGCTCCTGCTTCCAACGACGTTGTTATCAACAAGTATTTCCACCAGAACATTTTTTGTAGGCGCGCTTAAGCTTCCTATCTCAGCAGATATGGTTGTTGTTTTGTTGACTATGCTTAGATAATAATCTACTGTAACATACTCTATGTAAAGATCTGCTAAAACCATTGTTGTAAGAACAACTGTGGCATTTTTCTTCCTATTATTTGTAGACTCAGCTTTTATTTCAAACACTGCCTTCTCCTTATTCTGTACATCCGGAGGTGATGTAACACTTACATTAAATAGTTTCATTTCACCTGGCGAAAGAGTGAAACTATTTTTAGATAAATTGATACTCCAGTCTGCTTTGCCAGATATTGTAACATTGAATGTATCATTTTCTGTACCAATGTTTTTTATTTCGATAGCATAAACTGCTGTTTCACCAGCTGATGTAGCTGTCTCATTCTTTTTACCACTATCATAAGGTATATCAGTGGTTACATTCACAACATTGAGACTAACACCTCTGCTTTTAACTCTTACATTAACAAGCTCAGCAACATTATTACCTGTGTTACTTTCACCTGCTACTTTAGGTACTTTAATTTTTAAAGTATAGGTCCCTGGTCTCGTTGGAATCCATTCAAAAGAAACATTACAGCTCTCGCCTTCCTCAAGATAAGAC
>QMST01000132.1 GCA_003649745.1 Thermoplasmata archaeon
CCTAATTATAATGTTTCATATAAGATAGTTTTTCCTAAAGGACTCTCTGTGAAAAATAAAAATGGTTTTTCAAAGGGTAAAACAAAAGATGATAGAGAGTTTGTAGCTCTATCGTTTAAAAAGGGTGAAAACTTATCAGGTTATCCTATCAAATTTAGATTAAAAGCATCTCCTATGTTTTTATTTTTTGCATTACAGCCCTGTTGGATCGTATTTACTATAGTTTTCCTCATTATCATTATATTGATACTAGCGAGAAAGAAAAGAAAAGGAAAAGAAGCATATCCTATTAGACCACCAAGGAAAGTAGAAAAAAAAGTGGAAGAGGAAGAGGAGGAAGGATTTTACACCCCACCCGAGCCTCCTATCGAGGATTGAAAATAACTAAAAAATACTCTTTGGCACTATTGAGGGTAGGTATGCTAAGAATCTAGGGTTTGAAAGCAGAGGCTTTATTAATCTAGAAGGGTAATCTATGTCTCCATGCTCTGATATTATCTTTAGTATATCCTCATTTTCTTTAAAAAAAGATGCTATTTTATCTATGTCCCTGTCAGATAGGTTTTTTATTATTTTTCTTAAAATTAAACCTATGCCAATTTCTCTTCCTATGTCTTCTGACCATAGAATATGATATTTTCTCAGGAGAGGTTCTGTAAAATTTTTTTCTTTTAAAGATAGCTTTGATATGGAGATGCAGTGTTTCGCAGATTTTAATCCGGTATAGATACCACCTCCAGATAATGGTTTAACTTGTGATGCAGCATCACCTACGAGCATAACATTAGAGGAATATGTTTTGTTTAACAAACCAACTGGTATGACTCCTCCGACGGTGGGTTTGATTTTTTGGTTTTTGATTCCTGTTTGCTTGTCTATTTTCTTTAAAAAACTATTAAAATAATTTGCTAAGATGTTTTTCTTATATTTTTCTCCTATGCAGAGGCCTATCCGTATTTTTTTTTCATTTATTGGTATCATCCAAGCAAAAAACTCTGGTGCAATGTTTTTCCCTGAAAAAATTTCTACAAATTTTTTGTCTATTTCTTCTCTTGTCTCTATTTCTCCTCCTATCCCATATAGAAACTCTTTTGACTCTGGTAAACCAAACCATTTCCTGGTTTTAGAAAACACGCCATCTGCTCCAATGAGTAAATTGCAACTTATGATTTCTGATCTGGTTTTTAAAAAAATTTTTTTATCTTTTTTACATGCATTATCTACTTTGCATCCAAGGTATATTTTTGCACCGTTTTTCTCTGCTTTATCTGCCATAGTTTTATCTAAAAGAGGGCGGTTTATAGCATAAGCATGTAATTTGTCCCCGCCAATGGTGAAGCAGATATTTGTTGGGGAATGAAATTTGGCACCATAAATATGGTTTTGAACTATTTTTTCTTTTTTGATATCTGCTAGATTAAAAACACGTGGTGTAACCAGCCCAGCACACTGAAGAGGATAACCAATTTTTTTATGCTCCTCAAATATCGCTACATCGTATCCTTCTTTTGCTATTTCACCACCTATGTAGCAACCAATTGGACCAGCGCCGATTATAGCTATATCATGATGTTTTTTCATTAATTTTAAGTAATTGACTCACTATTTATAACAGAAACGGTGTTCTTATGGTTGGCCTTGTTGTTACTTTACTTGTTATACTGACTCTGACTGTTTGTATCATTATATTGTTATTCAGGCTAACTAAGAAAACGCCAAGGGAGAGAAAAAATCATGATCTCGATGATTTTCTATGTAGATTTGTTAAAGATGGTAAGGGTAAAAAAATTGGGGAAAGCATTGCAATAGATGGTGATATCCTTATAGTAAAATCTGGTAAAAATTATATGGGAATACCGTTGTCTCATATAATGAAAAATGGAAAATATCTTAGAATAAAAGGTCTTACCAATTTTAACAAGGCTGAAGAACTTGGCAAAAAATGGCTTAAAAAGCATTCGAAGAGGAAAAGGTGATTTCTAGATGGAACATAAGATGGTTATAGTGATAAGAGATGATCTGTCTCTTTCCCCTGGTAAACTGGCAGTGCAAGTATCTCATGCTGCTGTAGCATGTGCAATTAAGGCAAAAAGGACTAGAAGGAGATGGTTCAAAAAATGGGAAGATGAAGGTTGTAAGAAAGTTGTTGTCAAGGTCAAGAAGGAAGAAGAATTATATCCTCTTTTTGAAAAGGCTAGGGAACTGGGAATTATTGCGGAGATTATAAAAGATGCTGGTCGCACCGAAATACCGCCAAACACTGTTACTGCTCTTGGTATTGGTCCTGCACCGGAAAATTTGATTGATAAGATTACTGGACATCTGCCGTTGCTCTGATTCAAATAAGTAAGATGTGAAAACTTGGGAGAGGGTTGTATTTGTTTTTTCTAAGTTTTTCGAAACATTAATTATTGGATAGATGAATTTTTTATTTGTGAAAAGCCAGATTAGAGTATTAGGAGTTGATGATGGTCCTTTTTCCTTCAATGATAAATATACACTTGTTGTTGGCGTTGTTATGAGAGGCGGGAGCTATTTAGAGAGTGTATTGAGTACCCGGGTGAGTATAGATGGCTTAGATTCAACCCATTCTTTGATAGAGATGATAAATAACAGCAGGTACAAAGACCAGATAAGAACTATAATGATAGATGGGATTGCTCTGGGAGGGTTTAATGTAGTAGATATTGAGGAGATTTTCAGAGAAACATCGATTCCTGTTATTACAATTACAAGAGATAAGCCAGATAATGAAAAAATAAAAATGGCGCTCAAAAAAAACTTTGCTGATTGGGAGAAAAGATGGGGGATAATTTCTAAATCTGATTTAAAATGTATTAAAACAAAGCACAACCCAATTTATGTTAAACACGTGGGAATTAATGATA
>QMST01000133.1 GCA_003649745.1 Thermoplasmata archaeon
AATAGTATCAGTACAAGGTTTACAAAACCCCACACATAATCACTTTTCCTAGATAAACGTTTAATAAGTTTTTTATACATGAGTGCACCCACTGCATTTAAAAATCTTTTATCTAAATATAACGTTTACTTTAATATTGAATCTAGAGAAACTATTGGTTCTGTAAGCTTGTTTTTGTTTAAACTCTTTTTTTCTTCTATTATAGCATTTTTTATCTTTGATGCATCTCGTAATTTGTTTGCTACGACCAAAGTGTTTTCGTAGTATTGTTTTGCTTTATCCAAGTTTCCTTGTAACAAAAAAAGTCTAGCAAGGTTCCAATAACCTAGTAACTGGTCTCTGTTCATACTAGTGGATTCTATGAACTTTTCTATAGCGTTCTCATAGTTTTCTAAGATAAAATCTTTAACGCCTTTTTGAAAAACATTGTTTGCCTTTAACAGGATTATTTTAAGCGAAAAAAAATTAATCTTTTTATCAGGGTCTATATCTTTGGATATTGTTTTAAGATTTTTAGTTATTTTACCATTACTAGGCAGTAGGTTTTTTACAGTTTTTTTTCCTATCTCAGTGATGGTCGAAAAAAGTTTATTCTGCTCTCCTACAAAACCTGGTGTTTGCATCATGATGTCTAGCAGGAGACTAGGGAAATCCAGTTTAGCTAGTGTTTCTAACACATTGATATATCTATCCAGTCTTCTGTCGCTGGTTATGTTATAATTTTTTAATTCTTCTAAAAATATGCTCGTAATGCTTGGACTATGAACTGCTCCCTCTATTATAACCTCCTCTACCGATATCTTGTTATTCAAAATATTTTTTATAGCATTTTTGAAAAATTTTATCAGTGTTTCTTGCTCGAGGGAAAGGATTTGGTTATCCAAGTCTATAATTTCCTTTTGAAGTAGTTTTTTTCGAAAGGTTGCAATTATTTGATGTATTTTATATTCTCTTGGTTTCTCACATACAATTTTTAAAATAGGTTGATGTTTATCATGTTCAAAATGTTCTTTACTAATGTTTGAGAAACCTATTTCCTCCAGGGTCTCTTCTAATAAGTCCTCTGGGTAGCAAAATCTATGTCTCATACCAGGGATGTCTACACCATATATCCATGGTAGTAGATTTTTCCTATCTTCACGATCACCCTTGATATATCTCTCAAAGGTTTTCTGTAGATCTGGTGTTTCAATGATCAGTTTTCCTCCTGGTTTTAATACTCGAAAGCATTCACTCAAAGAATATATGCTGCCTACAATGCCTAGATGCTCGATGAGTTGATCTGCTATGATCTCATCTACCTTGTTATCCTCTATCCTTAGATCTGTAGCAGACATGATTTCATCAGCGACTGTGTCATCAAATGCATCAACATTTAGATATCCTTTCTTATAGTTGCCTCCACATCCGAGGTTAAGTTTCATATTTTTCACCATTAAAAATTAAATATAATTGTTAGCATCAATTTTTGTTAAAACACCTGGTGTGATCTCGCCTTGTTCATCCTCTGCCTCGAGTTTTTCAACCTCTTTAACATCCACCTCAACTTTGGAGCCAAACAGCTTTTGATACTCTCTCTTTAACCCCTCGAACAATTTTTCTACAGTTGCTCCTTTGTTTCTTTTATCCTGGTTTATTATGACCAGTACGTCTATCTTGGATAAGCTTCTCTGAACAATTTGTATTCTGTCTATTTTATCAGTTTTTAATTCCAACATAACCTTACCAGGTACATCCGCCAATTCATCTGGTAGAACTAGTTTTTTATCTGGCAACACCAATGTTTCTTTTATTCTTCCATGAACCTTAGCAAGGAGTTCTGTTTGTAGACTACAACTGCAGCTACCCTCTTTTAGGGTTATAATATCACCCATGCCCGTATATCTAATAATGGGGGTTCCCCTTCCATATAATCTAGTTATTACCAATTTTCCCTTTTCCCCTTTTTCTAATAATTCACCATCTCGATTAACAACCTCAAGATATACTGCATCTGAGTTTATATGAAAATTACCTTTTTCACATTCGAAAGAGATAGGACCTGCCTCAGTGGAACCATAAATATCAAACACCCGGGCTCCAAATATTTTTTCTATATTTTTTTTCTCATATCTATCTATCAGTCCTCCAGATGATACTATACATCGTGGCTCCACATTTTTTCCATATCCCTCTTTTTTAAGTAATGCAAGATGACGCAGCGGACCTGGGAAGCCTATTATAAACTCTGGTTTAAAATCGTCTAATCTTTTTATCATCTCCTTGAGATCATCATCTGCATTCAAAAGCTGAATGTTTTTAAATGAGAAAAAAGGTTTTAAAGAAGGCTCTGCACCTGATGCAAAATACCTGGTTAATGCAGTTTGTTGATAAAAATTCCCTATTATAGAAATCCTGGATTTATTCCATCTCATCCCATAATATTTTAATTCTCTCACATATAATATAAGGGATCTCATTAAGATGTACTGATCCATGTAGAGTTTCACTGGGTTTCTAGTGCTTCCTGAGGTATTGACTAGTATTCTATCTCTACATGGTACTGGTGGTATTAATCCATGTGGATAACTTTTTATTAAATCCTCTCTATGGACAATAGGTAGTTTTACTATATCCTCTATACTCTTTATATCCTGTATTTTAACCTCTGCTTTTTTGTACTTATCTCTGTAAATAGGAACAGTATAAGCATATTGTATTAGTTTTCTAAATGCGTTATTACGGTACTCGTCAATTTTATCAAAACTATATCTTGTTAGTCTGTCCATATCGGAAAGATAATCCTTGGCGATTTTTATAAGAAGTGGAGGATTAAACAGTAAATTCATCAAATCCACCTATATTCTTCATGAA
>QMST01000134.1 GCA_003649745.1 Thermoplasmata archaeon
AAAAGTTATATATAGATTAACCATTTATATGAAAATTAGAGAGCTTATTTTTAGGCAAGGGAGGGTCTCATTCATATGATGGAGGATCAGATAAAAACAGAGTATTTGAAAAACAGAATAAAAATAGTTTCAAAGAACCAGGATATAAACTATGATGATTATCTTGAATCCATGATTTTTCTTGAAAGATGGCTCAGCGGGGAGATAGATTATTTCCATGGGCGTTTTAAAGCTGCAAGAATTAAAAGAAAATATGAAGACGATTACTGGGGTATTCTAAAAGAGCTTAAACCAGAAGAGTTTGAGAAAATATTTAATATAAAACATAAAAAAACTTCTCACTAATTTTTTTAGAAAAAATTATTTAGAGCATTTTTACTTATAAACTCGATGTTTAGAAAAATACTTTTGCCAACATATGGTAAAGAGCTTGAGGATCATATATTAAAATATGTTGCACATGTTTTCCCCTTCTCAAAGTTCTATGTAGTTAGTGTTGTAGAGACTAGGACAGAGGGTGTTCATCTAACAAGAATTTTAAAGAAGAAATTGGAAGAGCATGCTATTGAGGCTATTGATCATGCCATCGAAGTTTTGAAAAAAGAGGGTATAGATGTTGAAGAAAAGGAGATATTATATGGAGATCCCTCTAAGGAAATAGTTTCTTATGCAAAAGAGAATGGATTGAATCTTATAGCCTTCAGATGCTCACCTAGAGAGCTACCTTCATTTAGGATGGGGAGAACTGTTGAAAACGTTTTGAAAAAAACAAAGATTCCTGTTCTCCTGATAAGAGAAGAAGTGAAAGATAAGAAAATTGAGAAAATATTGTTACCAACTGATGGGACACATGGGTCTCAAAATGCGGAAAATGTTGCAATTGATTTGGCTTTATCATTTAACGCTAGAATAACAGCAGTATATGTGTCAAAAACTGATGCAGATTTCAATGAGAAAGTTCTAAAAAACATTGAATGGAAATGTAGACAAAGAAAAATAGAAATTGAAGTTGTTCATAAGAAAGGTGAGCCGGCTGAAGAGATACTTAACGAAATTAAGGATCACGATATTATAGTGATAGGTGCAGGTAGAAAAGGTTTCTTTAGCAACATTGTCATTGGACATGTATCTAGAACCGTGGCAGCAATGTCTACAATTCCCTTGATATTGGTTAGAGGAAGATATAATCTTTAGAAGGGTTGACAATGGAGCCTTATACATTATTGGCTTTAATCGTCTTTATCGCCTCATTCATAGGGATACTAAGCAATAAGATCCATCGCACTATTGTGGTATGGATTGGATGCATAGCAATGCTCATTATCGGGAGATATTATAATGTTTTAAATGAGAGTAATTTCTTTAGCTTCATAGATTTCAATGTTATAGGCCTCCTTCTGGGCATGATGATAATGGTAGCGATACTGGAGTTCTCAGGTTTTTTTGAATTCGCAGCAGTAAAAGTAGCTAAAATATCTAAAGGGAAAAAATGGTTACTATTGGTACTTCTAGGAACATTAACGACTTTGATATCATTAGTAGTTGATAACACAACAGCTATAATAATAATAGCTCCTTTAACAATTAAGATAGCCGATAGGTTGAACATTAGTGCTATTCCCTTGCTGATGAGTGAGGCGTTACTATCTAACATCGGCGGTGTGGCAACTCTCATTGGTGACCCGCCAAACATAATGATAGGTTCTGCCGCCAATTTTAGTTTTAACAGCTTTATTATCCATCTTGGTTTACCTGTGTTCATAGCATGGCTTATAACACTAATTTGTATGAGATTTTTCTATAAAGGATTCAGAAACAGGGAGAGGATAAAAGAGGAGATTTTGGATATAAACGAGTGGGATCTAGTAAAGAATAAAAAAATGATGTATCTTTCTCTCTCAATTCTCACCCTTACAATAGCATTGTTTGTTTTAAATGATTTTTTTCTTCATCTCCATGTTGCTACAATAGGTCTTATAGGCGCAGGATTATCACTGGCAATAAATCTTCCAGAGATAGGCGAGGTCACCAAGAATATAGAATGGTCTGTGCTTCTATTCTTTGCAGGTCTCTTTATTCTCGTTGGATCTATAGAGAAGCTAGGTGTGCTTAGAGTCATAGGTGAAGGGCTTCTGAGTATATCTGGGGGAAACATTATCTATGCTGCAATATTGATCCTCTGGGTTTCTGCGTTTGTCTCCTCCATTATAGATAATGTCCCTTTCACAGCAGCTATGATACCTGTTATAAAAGAGATGGGAGGTTATGGTATTCCAACAACGCCATTGTTTTGGGCTCTAGCTCTCGGCGTTGGCTTTGGAGGAAACGGCACACCTGTTGGGTCTACTGCAGGCGTGGTTACAGTATCACTTTCAGAGAAAACAAGACATGCTATATCAACAAAAGAATGGCTTAGA
Organism: Thermoplasmata archaeon; assembly: GCA_003649745.1. GTDB lineage: Archaea > Thermoplasmatota > E2 > DHVEG-1 > B8-G13 > B8-G13. The sequence goes on from QMST01000134.1 coordinate 2,418, forward strand.
GTTGGGACACCAGTTATGATTTTAACTTGCGGAGTTTCAACTATATTCTTATTATTGTTAAAAGATTTCTTTATGACAGCATAATTTTTATGTTTTTCTTATCCTTTTAACCTCTAAATCTATTTTTTCTTTAAGTGAATCTGATATCAGTTTACCAGTATATCTATCAGCTTTTGCTGCAATAGCTATTTTATCGGCGAGCAGTCTAGCAATTTTCCCTCTTTTTTTATAAGAGGTTCTTGAAACCAGAGGATGTCTAAATAAGATCCCATGCTTTGGTGGCCTTCCACCTTCTTTCTTATATCTAAAAAATGCCTTTTCTGCACCTAATAATTGAATCGTAGACGCAGGCATCCTTGCAAGTTTATCTAAACTGCCTGCTAAAGAAATCAAACGAGCACCAATAATAGGACCTGCTATATTGGCTATATTT
>QMST01000135.1 GCA_003649745.1 Thermoplasmata archaeon
CTAGTAAGGGTATGGAGAAAAAGGTTCGCCAAACAAAATTATTAAAACCCTTTACCTCCACAGAGGAAAGAAGAAACATAGTCTATGCCAGCGCATATATGCATGAAACAGGTCACACTTTGGGTATTTTTAATAGCAACACACCTGGTTGTGATGACCCATACAGCAAATACCCCTGGCAAAAAAACTGGTGGAAATGGCGCCCCTATAAAAGCGTGATGAACTATGGATACATGTATCTAATGGTGGATTATTCAGATGGCTCAAGAGGAAAAAATGATTTCAATGATTGGGCAAACCTTGATCTAACATTTTTCCAGAGAAGAGCATGGTGAAACCTAGATTTTTGTAAGCTCTTTTTTTCTTTCTTTCGCAGTTTTTCCTGTAGCCTCAAACAGGAAATCATTCCATTTCCTGATAACACTAAAATCACTGCATTTCTCCCTTGACGGTTCAACATCTATAAAAAGGGAAGACCCTTTTTTCTGGATAAACACGATGCCAATAGCGCCTGCATTAAATTTAAAACCTTTTTCAACATCGCCTTTTACGCCAAAGTATTTGTGAACCAAATCTTGTAAGTCTACATTATGTCCCTTTTTAATTTTGTATTCTCTCAAATTCTTCCCCTCCTAACTGTTTTTTCTTTAAATAATATCTTTTATTTTACACTTTCTCTTTATCAAGACCTATTTAAATCCATAATCTTTATTAAAAGGTTACTAATTACCAACTTCCAAGTATACCTGTTACCAATTTTGGGAGAGGAAAAAAAGATGATATCAAAAACAATAGGAGACATATTAGATGAAATTGCTGAAAAATATCCAGATAACGATGCCTTAGTATATGTAGATAGAAATCTTCGTCTCTCATATGCAGAGTTTAAAAAGAAATGCGATGAGCTAGCAAAAGGACTCATTGCTTTAGGAATTAGAAAAAGCGATCATGTAGCAGTTTGGGCCTATAACGTACCAGAATGGGTTTTACTACAATTTGCCCTGGCTAAGATAGGCGCAGTACTAGTAACAGTTAACACATATTACAAATCACATGAGTTAGAATATCTTCTAAAACAATCTGATTCTACAACTATTTTCCTAGTGGATAAATTCAAAGATGCTGATTACATAAAAACCATCTACACTGTTGTACCAGAGCTACAAAACAGTGAACCTGGAAAATTAGAATCAAAAAAACTACCCAGTCTAAAAAATGTAGTATTTATAGGAAAAGAAAAACACCCTGGTATGTTTACTTTTGATGAAATTCTCGAGATGGCAAATGAGATATCAGATAAAAAGCTGCAGGAAAGACAAAAATCTCTGGATCCACATGATGTAATTAACATGCAGTACACCTCAGGAACAACAGGTTTTCCAAAAGGCGTGATGTTAACACATTATAACATAGTGAACAATGCATATTATATAGGAGAAAATCTAGGTTTCACAGATAAGGACAGGCTCTGTATACCAGTTCCATTTTATCATTGTTTTGGATGTGTCATGTCCACATTACTATGTGTAATTCGAGGAGCCACTATGGTTCCCATAGAAATATTTGACCCTCTAAAGGTTTTACAAGCAGTTGAGAAAGAAAAATGCACAGCCCTCCATGGAGTACCAACGATGTTTATTGCAGAGCTTCAACATCCAGAGTTTGACAAATTTGACCTATCCTCTCTCAGAACTGGCATAATGGCTGGTGCACCATGTCCCATAGAAGTGATGAAAAAAGTTATGACCAAGATGCATATGAAAGAGATAACCATATGTTATGGTTTAACAGAAGCATCCCCTGTGATTACACAAACAAAAAGAGATGATCCAATAGATAAGAGAGTAGAAACCGTTGGAAAAACTTTACCATATGTTGAGGCAAAAATAATAGACCCAGAAACAGGAGAAGACCTACCGCCAAACACGCCTGGTGAGCTGGTAGCTAGAGGATACAATATTATGAAAGGCTATTATAAGATGCCAGAGGCTACAGAAAAGACGATAAGAGATGGATGGCTTCATACAAAAGATCTTGCAACAGTTGATGAAGATGGCTACTTTAGAATACTTGGTAGGGTAGATGACATGATAATAAGAGGAGGAGAGAATATCTATCCAAGAGAGATAGAAGAATTTCTGTATAAGCATGAGAAAATAAAAGATGTTGCAGTGGTAGGTGTTCCAAGTGAAAAATATGGAGAAGAAGTATTTGCTTTTATACAATTAAAAGAAGGGGTAACAGCAACAGAGGATGAAATAAAAGAGTTTTGTAAAGACAAAATAGCTAGATACAAGATACCCAAATATATAAAATTCATAGACAAATTCCCAATGACAGGAAGTGGTAAAATACAAAAGTTCAAGCTGAGAGAGATGGCAAAAAAAGAACTAGGTATAATAGAGGTGAAAAACAAATGAACAAGGATATAAAACCAAATATAGAAAACTATGACAATTTTTATAAGAACTTTAGATGGGAGATACCAGAATATTACAATTTTGCATACGATGTTGTAGACAAACATGCAAAAGAAAATGGAGACAAAACAGCTCTCATATCCGTAGATCACAATGGGGAGAATCCAATCAAGCATACATTCTCTGATCTAAGCGGGCTTTCAAACAAATTTGCCAATGTTTTGAAAAAATATGGGGTTAAAAAAGGCGACAGAGTATTTATCATGCTACCCAGAATACCAGAATGGTATATTACTGTTCTCGGCTGCATGAAGGCAGAGGCTATATTTATGCCCACACCCACGCTTTCTATGCCCAAGGATATAGAGTATCGTATCAACCAGGCAGAGGCAAGTATTGCTATCACAAACAGTGAATTCGCAAGCAGA
>QMST01000136.1 GCA_003649745.1 Thermoplasmata archaeon
CTCTATACTCATTTTTCTACTGTGGTTCCCTTATAAACCCTTTTTCAATTAAACATTTTGTCTCAGCTCTAGCTCTATCTATTATCTTTCTTGCTCTCTCCTCTATCTCTATTTTTGATAACTCTAACCTGGCTAAACCTTGTTCCATTGCTTTCGTTGCTACTGCAACTGCTTCTTTTATAAAAACCTCATAGTCTTCCATTGTAGGGACCACATAATCTTCTCTTAGTCCTTTTTCCTCTGCCACACTTGCTATAGCATATGCTGCTGCGATGTGCATTTCATCACTTATTGTTTTAGCTCTAACATCTAATGTTCCTCTGAAAATTCCTGGAAAACCTATGGAATTATTCACCTGGTTTGGAAAGTCTGATCTTCCTGTGCCAAATATTCTTATTCCAGCTTCTTTTGCTTCCCAAGGCCATATTTCTGGTACTGGATTTGCCTCAGCGAACATTATCGCATCATTGTTCATCCTAGCAGCCCATTCTTTTTTAATTGTTCCAGGTCCTGGTTTAGATGCAGCTATGCAAACATCTGTGTCTCTGATAGCCTCACTTATATCTCCTTCTCTTCCTTCTCCATTTGTTCTCATTGCAACATCGTATTTGTATGGATTTTTTTTCTTCATCTCATCCATATCTTTTCTATTTGGATGAAGTATTCCCTTAGAGTCAACAGCGATTATATTTTTTGGTGGAACTCCTGCTTTTATTAATGTTCTTATTAAACAAATATTTGCTGCTCCAGCACCTATAATCGAAAACAACACTTCATTTAGTTTCTTTCCCACTATTTTAAGACTGTTGATTATCCCAGCTAAAGTTATTGCAGCTGTTCCTTGTTGATCATCGTGCCATACTGGAATATCTAACTCCTTTCTCAGTCTTTCCAATATGTAAAAACATTTTGGCGTGGAAATATCTTCTAGGTTTATTCCTCCAAAGCTTGGTTTTATCCATTTTACAGCTTGTATTACCTCCTCTGGATCTTTTGTATCAAGACAAATAGGAAATGCATCTACGCCTCCAAGATATTTAAAAAGCAATGCTTTTCCTTCCATAACAGGCATGCTTGCCTCAGCACCAATATCACCTAGACCAAGGACTCTAGTGCCATCGCTTACTACTGCTACATTGTTCCATTTGTTTGTGTTTTCATAAACTTCTTCTGGGTTTTCTTTTATTTTTTTACATGGTTCAGCTACTCCGGGGGTGTACCAAATTGAGAAATCATCTAAGTTTCTGATTATGCATTTAGGGACAATTTCTATTTTTCCTTTGTAAAATGGATGTAGTCTCAGAGCTTCTTTTCCAGGTATAGCTGCTTTTTTAACTAAATCTTCCTGGCTCATAAAAATTCTACCAGCTTCTAAATTTTTATTGAGAAAGCAAAATTATTGCCTCTGCAATGTCACCCTTTGTTTCTTCTAAAGCCTTTCTTGCTTCTTCTTCTGTTTTGCCAGTTTTTTCTGCTACAAGTTTAACATCTTCATCTGGTATCTCTTTTTTTCTTTCAACTATCTTTGGTCTGCCTGCGATTTGATAAGTTTTTTGACCTTGGGCGTCCATCATTGTAACTTGTGCGTCATCAAATATATACTCCTTGTCTTTTGTTTGGATGATAACTTTTTCCACGTTTTCAATCTCTTTTATGTTTATACCAAGTCGTTTCATAATCTGATTTAGCTGCCTTGGATTGAGATTTCCTGGTATCATAAACAAACACCCTTTGATTAAATGTAACTTTTCGAATGATATATATGTTTATAATTGTTAATATATTTTGGTTTATGCTTCCACCTTTAGAAGTCAAAGTTTTAGATATAAATTCAGAATTTTATGGTGTTAAAACATCCTTGCTCATGGAAAACGCTGGTAAAACGGTTGCAGAATTTGTTACTAAAAATTTTCCTAACAAAAGAAACTTGTTATTCTTTTGTGGAACTGGTAATAATGGCGGTGATGGTTTTGTAGCGGCTAGATATCTAGCTAAAAGATACAAAATTAGTCTTGTATTACTAGGTGGTAAAAATAAGATTAAAACTAAGATAGCAAAGGAAAACTTTGAGAAGTTAAAGAATTATAAGATAGGTATATTTGAATTAGATAAATTATCTCAAGATAAACTAGACCATTTGATTAGGGATGCTGATATAATCTTAGATGCAATGCTTGGTATAGGTATATCTGGCGAGCCAAGAGAGCCTTTTAGAAGTATTATTGAAAAAGTAAACTCATCTAAAAAAACTGTTATCTCTATAGATGTGCCAACTGGTTTTGGTTCAAAAATCTCAATAAAGCCAGATGTTACTATAACATTTCATGATGTCAAGGAGGGAATAAATGAGAAAAATAGTGGAAGGATAATCATAGCTGATATAGGGATACCAGAAAAAGCTGTTAAATTTGTTGGACCAGGAGAGTTGGTTGTATACTATCCAAGACCAATGGAAACGTCTCATAAGGGAGAAAATGGTGTTGTTCTAGTAATTGGTGGAGGACCCTATATTGGGGCACCTGCCCTGTCAGGGCTGGCATCTCTCAGAGTTGGTGTAGATCTTGTTTACATAGCTACTCCAAAAAGAGCTGCTAGAGCTATAACATCTTTCTCGCCATTACTGATCAAACCAAAAAGACTAGCACAGGGCATAGCAAAATTAGCACCTAATCTTATTGTTAAAGAATTGAAAAGTGATGAAGAAAAACTTTGCCCCAGTGATGTTGGTTCAATCTCTGATTTAATCTCAAAATCTGATGCAGTAATTATAGGACCTGGACTGGGAAGAGATGAATCAACAGAAAAAG
>QMST01000137.1 GCA_003649745.1 Thermoplasmata archaeon
GAATGTTTTTTTGTTAAAACCACATAGCATATTTCTGATGAAATCTGTTTGGGCTGGTAAAGAGTATAATAGTGTTATTAGAGAGTTAAAAAGGTTTAGAAAGATGGATACCCATTTTGATAGTGGTAAAATATTGGGTTCTATGTGTACTAGGCCTCATCCTGTTGCAATAAAGGCGTTTGAGATGTTTATCGAAACCAATCTTGGAGACCCCGCGCTTTTTCCTGGAGTTAGAGAAATAGAGGAAAGATTGATAGAGGCTATGAAAAACCTTGTAAGTGCTCCATCAAATGCTACAGGTTTAGTTGTTAGTGGTGGAACGGAAGGAAACATCAATGCCATTAGGATAGCCAAGATATTGAGTAAAAAAAGAAAAATTATCTTGCCTGAGGGTGCTCATTTTTCCTTTCACAAAGTAGCCTCATTGATGAATGTGGATCTTAAATTTGTTAAACTTGATGAAAATTATTGTACAGATGTTAACGAGCTGGAAACAGTTATTGATGGGGATACTGCAGCGGTTGTAGCCATTGCTGGTTCAACAGAGCTTGGAACCATAGATGATATACCAAGTATTAGTAAGATATGCAGGGAAAAAAATGTTTTTCTGCATGTTGATGCTGCCTTCGGCGGTTTTATCATACCATTCTTAAAGGATCTAGGATACAGTTTGCCTGATTTTGATTTCAAACTAGAAGGAGTATGTACGGTTCAAATTGATTCTCATAAAATGGGTTGCTCGGTTATACCCGTGGGGATGCTTTTGGTTAGAGATAAAAAATGGGTTAACAGTATTAGTGTAGAATCGCCATATGTTAGCACCCCTAGGCAGGCTACTCTACTAGGTACACGACCAGGTGCCAGTGTCGCAGCAGCATATGCGGTTATCAAACATCTCGGCAAAAAGGGCTATAAGGAAATAGTTAAAAAATGTATGCAGTTAACAAAGTATACAGCTAAAAGATTGGAAGAGATTGGCCTTGAGTTACCAATTAAACCAACATTAAATGTTGTTGGAGTAAAGTTAAAAAATCCCAAAAAAGTATATGAGGAACTAGCAAAATTGGGCTGGAGGGTAGCAAAACTGGAGAGAATATCATGTATACGGCTTGTGATCATGCCACATGTAACAAAAAATGCGATAGACAAGTTTATACCTGATTTAGAAAAAATTTGTAAAAAAACAGGGGAGATATGAGATATGTTGGAGTTGTTGAAAAAAACTTTGTTAGAGGCACCTGTTGTTAAAAAAGGCGACTACTACTATGTGGTACATCCTATAACTGATGGAGTACCATATATAGAGAAAGAGCTGCTAGATGAGGTCACAGATGCGATGAAAAAAGAAATCGATAAACTTGGGGACGTTGATAGAATTGTTACTATAGAGGCGATGGGTATACCATTGGCATCTGTTCTCTCAATAAAAACAGGTTTGCCTTTTACCATTATTAGAAAAAGACAGTATGGTCTACCAGGAGAGATATCAGTTGAACAAGTCACAGGTTATTCAAAATCAAAACTTTATATAAATGGTCTAAAAAAAGATGATAAGATAGTGATAGTTGATGACGTTTTGAGCACAGGTGGTACTTTAAAAGCTGTTTTATCAGCATTGAAAGAAATGAAAGTAAAAGTTAAAAAAGTTATAATCGCGGTGGATAAGGGGAAAATTGCTAAGCAAATTGAGAAGGATTTTTCTGTGCCAATTAAATCTCTTGTAGACATAGATGTATTAAATGGAAAAGTAGTTATCCAATAAGTTGTATATAGATCTAATAGGTGAATTAACCACATGCCTGAGAAAATTCCCCAGCATACACATTGTCCCATCTGCGGGAAAGCTATACCAATTAGTGAAAGTTTTTGCTCTGATGAATGTAAACAAAAATATCAACAAATGCTAAAAAAGAGAAAAATGCTTGTTTATGTGATGTATGCTACAATAATATTTATTATAATAGTTTTCACCTTATCATATTATATAAGATAAAAAACATGTTTTTTTAGAACTCACCCAGCTCCTCCTGCAGATCTATCACCATCTCAGATAACATATCCTCAAAAATCTGATTTCTATATTCTTTTAAAGAACCATCGGACATTCTCACACGAGCAACAAAATCTTTTCCATCCTTAACAATCTCTATACTGCAAACCTGCTCCATAAAACGTTTTCTCTCCCTAGTTGCTTCTAAACGGAATTCAATAAAGTGTATTTATAATTTTTGTTATTTCATTTTTTGGCTACCATCGACAAATTAATATGCATTTATCATATTTTTAATGAAAAGTAGGAGGCTTTTTAATGAATATTAGACATGCAGTTGTAGCGAATCAGTTTTACCCAGGGGATAAAGAGAGTTTAATAAAAGAGTTAGAGAAAAGTTTTTTAGATGAGAAAAGAGGGCCAAGAAAGTTGCCAATCGTAGGAAAAGGTGAAAAAGAAATTATAGGTGTGGTTGTTCCACATGCTGGCTATATGTTCTCTGGCGCCATAGCAGCACATTCATATTATAAGATAGCAGAAAATGGTTTTGCAGATAGTTTTATTATCTTGGGGCCAAATCATACAGGATATGGATCTGCTGTAGCCGCAATGATCAGAGGTATATGGGAGACACCACTGGGTGAGGTAAAAATAAATGAGGATCTAGGAAAAGAGGTTTGGAAAGGCATTATTGATAATGATGAGACAGCGCATATGTATGAACATAGCATAGAGGTTCAACTTCCTTTCCTGCAATATATCAACAAAAAATTTGATTTTGTACCAATTTGTCTTGCTATGCAGGA
>QMST01000138.1 GCA_003649745.1 Thermoplasmata archaeon
ATCGAAAAAAGTAGAGTATATCGGTTATATGTATTTTACTTTTAGAAAATGTGCTGAACAGCTTATACATGGATCATATGCTCTTATACATTTTTCCATGTCAAAAACCATTTTGTTTCTAGTTTCTTTGCTACAGCCTTTGTCTAAATACTTATGCGCTATTTTTCTTAGATTGTTCTCCATGTTAAATAGATTTTGAGCTGTTGGTGTTATCACATTAGCATATTCTATTATTCCCTTCCTATTTAGTCTATAATGGTGATATAATGTTCCTCTTGGCACTTCATGTGCAGCTATACCCTCGCCTGCTTTTGGTCTAATCTCAACTGGTTTCTCTGGTTTGAATTTATTGTTTTCTAATATGTTTATGCATTCTTCCATCAAATGTAGTATTTCTATAGCCTGAGCATAATTGTTTACATATGGATTGTGATTTGGAAAGTTTATTCTACTGTTCTCCAGGGTTTCTTTAGCTTTTTCATTAAGTTGCTGCCTATTCAAGTTTAATCTTGCCAAAGCACCCACCATATAGCCTCTTCCATCTCTCACACCAAACTTTGCATTACTATAAGGCCTTAGTTCCTCCAGTATATAGTCTTTGTATTTGCTCAAATCTATTTCCCATCCTTGGCTAGAATGTATTTTTTCACTATAATAAAGAGGGTATTCCTCTGATTTTAAAGATATGTACTCTGTTTTTTCTTCTAAATCTGGATAGTCTACATTCTCAAATATTTCAACTGTATTTTCTGCTATTTTCACATTTTCTCTAAGTTCTTTTAAAATCTTTTCTTGCTCTCTTTCGCTTGGTATTTTTGTAAAGCCACCAACAACAGTTGTGATCTGATGAACTGTTCTACCGCCTATTATTTCTCTGATCATGTTTCCTAGTCGTTTTATCCTCAATGCTTCTTTTACTTCTCTTAGATGATCTTTTGCCATTGCAATTGCATGCTCATAACCTAGGAAATCTGGAAGAGACAAAAAATACAGATGCAATGCATGGCTCTGAATAATTTCTCCATATAAGAGGAGTTTTCTCAATAGATCTGTTTGTTCTGTTGTTTCAACATCTAAAGCATTTTCAAGTGTTTTCACAGATGTTAGTGCATGCGAGGAGGAACAAATTGCACATATTCTAGTAACAATCGATTGGACCTCATCATATTTTCTACCTTTTAATATTCCTTCAAAAAATCTTGCACCCTCTGTGATCTCGAGTTTAACGTTTTTGTTTTTGAGATCTATTTCTATGCTACCATGGCCCTCTACTCTTGTTATGGAGTCAACATAGATGCCGCCATTGCTCATAAATACTTCTCAACCTCTTTGAATTGATTTGCAGCAAAAATTCTCAATTTTCTAATTATCTCCTCTTTGCTAAATTTCATTTTTTTCATTATCTCTATTTGTTCCATTAGATTTGCATCCACAACCATCCCTCTACATCCCTCGCATCCTCTGTTGAGAGATGGACATAGTGCATCACAACCTGCTCTAACAATTGGACCTAAACATAGAATTCCCCTGTCTAGTAGACAAACTATGCCCTTTCTCTTACATTCCACACATAAGGGGTATGTCTGTGGTTTTAACCCCCGCCCTAGGACTATTTTTTTAACCAATTGCAGAAACTCCTTCCTATCAATAGGACATCCTGGTAGATAATAATCGACTTTTACATATTCATCTATACCTGAGATTTTTTCAGTAGACCCCCTGGGGCAATCATCAATGCCATATGCTGCTCTCGCTGCTTCTTTTGAATCCATAAAGTTTCTAATACCTTGCACCCCGCCGAAACATGCACAAGCGCCCATAGCAATCACTATTCTGCTTTTCTCTCTTATTTCCCTTAGTTTCTTAATGTCCTCCTCTTTGCTAATCGAACCTTCAACAAAAGAAACATCAACCCTTGGCAGAGGTTTTTTCTTGATACCTACCATTTCAAAATTAACTATTTCAACCATGTTAAAAATATCAAGTAGTGCCTCTTCTAAATCCAATATTTCAAGCTGACATCCTGAACAACCAGTAAAACCATAGATTGCAATTTTTGGTTTTTTCATATCTTCCTATAAAGCCTCCTGTAAAGTGGTTATTTCATCTAGTTTGAAAACAGGGCCATCTTTGCAAACATATTTACCATTTATGTTACAATGGCCGCATTTACCAACTCCGCATTTCATCATTCTCTCAAGGCTAACATATATCTGATTTGGTTTAAACCCAATTGTTTCAAGGCATTTAATCACAAACTTGTACATCACCGGTGGCCCACATATCACAGCTATCGTGTTATCTGCTGTGAATTTGCTTTTTTTGAAAAGAGTTGTGACAACCCCTGTGTTTCCCTTCCATCTTCTATCTGGTTTATCTAGAGTTACCAGTACCTCTACATCTCTAGTTTTCTCCCACTCCTTTAGTTCTTTTTTAAATAACAACTCATCATAGCTTTTTGTTCCATATAGTATCTGGATTTTCCCAAATTTATCTCTATTGTCAAGGATATTATTTATTAAAGATCTTAGGGGTACTAGACCTAGGCCGCCGGCAACAAGTATTATGTTTTTCCCTTCTATTTCCTCTAGTGCTATTCCTCTTCCATATGGTCCTCTAACTCCAACGATATCATTTTTTTTCATTTTATGTAATACATTTGTAACATCGCCAACTGCTCGTACACCAAGTTCTATAGCTCCTTTTCGAGAAGGCGTACTTGAAATACTAAAAGGCGCCTCACCAATACCAAAAACACTTAGCATTACAAACTGCATACTATTATAAACAAAA
>QMST01000139.1 GCA_003649745.1 Thermoplasmata archaeon
GATATAAACCAGTGTCAACACCATAGTTCATTTGGCTAAGATGAATAAAATGTCTAACCAACAAATTTTCCTCTAAAAATGGAATATCAACCGGCTTCTCTCTAACAATATTATAGGGAACACCATCAACTCTCTCAATACCACACTCGCCCTCCCTGGAGAACTCAATCAGCAGAGGCTCATCATATTTTGCCATCCTGAAATTCAAGATATCACCTCCTCCAGAGCAGAGGCCAACATGTTAATATCATCTATAGAATGCATCTCAGTAACCCCAAAAAGAAAACAATTTTTTAACTCAGGATACCATCTACCTATCTCTAAACCACCAACTACACCTCTATCTAAAAGTTTCCTATTTATCTCATTTACATCAAAACTGGATTCTATTACAAACTCGTTAAAGAACTCTCCAGAAAATTTTCTTCTAAAACCATCGATACCAGTTATTGCATTCAGGCATTTCTTTGCATTCTCTATATTTCTAACTGCAACCTCCCATAAACCAACACCACCAAGCCAGCTTAGATAAACAACCGCAGCCAAAGCATCCAACCCCTCGTTTGTACAAATATTGCTAGTCGCCTTACCCCTCCTAATATGCTGCTCCCTAGTCTGCAACGTCATACAAAAAGCACGTCTACCATTTCTATCCCTAGTAGCACCAATTATACGACCAGGCATCTGCCTGAGATAATCTTTTTTACATGCAAATATACCCAAGCTAGATCCACCAAAGCTTACCTCGTTACCAAGCGCTCTACCCTCGCCAATTACAATATCGGCACCAAATTCTCCAGGACCACGAACAATACCAAGAGAGATAGGATCTATACCAATAACAACCAGGGCATCTTTCTCATGAGCAATATCAACCATTTTCTTCATATCAGTTTCAAAAACACCAAAAAAATTCGGGTTTTCTATATAGATTCCACAAACATCTTTATCTACTAGGGTAGAAAGAACATCTAAATCAACTCGTCCACTATTTTCATCAAAAGGAGCCTCCACCACATCGAGATCAGCACCTTTGGCATAATTTCTTAAAACACTTTTCTTCTCCCAAGATATATTTCTGGCCACAATAAACTTGTTTTTATCTCTCTTTATACGATAACACATCAAAGCAGCTTCACCAAGAGCAGTTGCACCATCATAGAGAGAACAGTTAGCTACATCCATCCCAGTTAGTTCGCAAATAATACTCTGATACTCAAACATTGCCTGAAGCATACCCTGAGAAGCCTCTGCTTGATAAGGTGTGTAGGATGTTAGAAACTCGGATCGAGATACAATCTCTTTAACTATAGAAGGCACAAAATGCTGTTTAATGCCACCGCCGAGAAAACAAGGCATATCATAAAATGTTATGTTTTTCTTTCCAATATCTCTTAATTTATTTTTTACCTCTCTCTGGGAAGAACCCTTCGGCAGATTAAGCTCCCTTATTTTTACATTATCTGGTATATCAGAAAAAAGATCCTCGATATCTTTTACGCCTATCTCTCTAAGTAACTCCTCTCTCTCTATTTTATTGGGAATAAACATTGAAAACCCCCCAATTTACTTAACCTGAAATAGCTAACATATTAAAGAATATTATCATTTTTAAAAAGACTATACGAAAATAACATAATAGAGTAAATACATTTATTAAAAGCCTAAGAACGGTGTAAAACCATGGAAATGCAGGAGATGTGGATAGAAAAATACAGGCCAAAAACACTAGACGAGGTTGTAGGTCAAAAAGAAATAGTAGAAAGACTAAAAGCATATGTTAACACCAAAAACATACCTCATCTGATATTTGCAGGACCAGCCGGAACAGGAAAAACAACTTGTGCCCTGGCTATAGCTAGAGAACTATACAAAGAAAACTGGCAGCAAAATTTCAAAGAATTCAACGCAAGCGATGAAAGAGGCATAGGTGTAGTCAGGGGAAAGATAAAAGATTTCGCAAGAACAGCACCTATCGGAGACGCACAATACAAGATAATCTTTTTAGATGAGGCAGATGCTCTAACATCAGATGCACAAGCAGCACTAAGAAGAACAATGGAAAAATACACAAACATATGCCGTTTCATCCTATCAGTCAACTACTCATCAAAAATAATAGAACCAATACAATCAAGATGCGCAGTGTTCAGATTCAAACCAATAAACGAGGAAGATGCAAAAAACTATCTCAAAAAAATAGCAGAGAAAGAAAGCCTACAGGTAACAGAAGACGCATTTGAAACAATACTCTACATCGCAAATGGAGACCTGAGAAAAGCAATAAACATACTACAAACAGGGGCATCAATAAGCAACAAAATAAACGCAGAAACCATCTACCAAGGTGCAGGACTAGCAAGACCAGATACAATCAAAAAGATGATAGAACATGCATTTAAAAACGAGTTTATAAAAGCTAGAAACATCCTAGACGACCTCCTCATAAACCAGGGTATAAGCGGCATAGACATAATAAAACAAATACACAGGATACTATTTGATCTAACCATACCAGATGAAACAAAGGTGAGAATACTAGAAAAAATAGGAGAAGCAGAGTTCAGAGTCAACGAAGGCAGCAACGAAAGAATACAACTAGAATATCTACTAGCACAAATTGCACTGGCAGGGAGCAAACTAAGATAAAAAAACCTATTTTTTCATTACACCACCATTAAAATAATAACTATTTTTATAATTATTCGATATTTGTACCAATTTCTTTAAATATATCCTAAAACAAAAATTATATTGTATGAGGTATAAAAAAGTTCATGTTTATATA
>QMST01000140.1 GCA_003649745.1 Thermoplasmata archaeon
CTGTATCTTGTTGTTGATGCTCTTCTACAGAGGATTGATTGTTATTATGCACATTTGTTGTACAACCACTTAATGCTAAGATAGATGCTAAAACAAAAATTGCACATATTTTATAACTCTTTACCATGCATCCCAACCTTCTAATCACTAATAATCTAATCCTATTAAAATATTTTTGCACTATTTCATCTAGAGTCTTATCTGCGAGTTTCTTGTAGACCTTGTTAAACTCGTTTTTTAAATAAACTTTCACTTTTAAAAGGTATATTTCCTTCAATTTCCTAGTCAAATTTATTCTTCTGTAGCTCTTTAATTTACTCCTATGGAATATATTTGTTTATTCTCTTGGTTTTCTCAGAGTCTGTGTATTGTGAATACAGCTTTTCACCATCTACTATTCTTTTTCTCTAATTTTAAAGGGGAGTTGAGCGGGTATACATTTACCATAGTTGCCTAGATTAGAGTTGAGGAAAGAATTATGAAAAAATAACAATACATAACACCTTTGTTTTTTTCAGATTCTCCTTATACCATGCCTCTTTTATTAATAAAATTTTAATATTTAAATTTCCTATTAAAAATTGAGGGGTAATCTTTTATGTAGTTGTACTTGTTATCTTAGATATAATAGTGAGATTATTTTTTGTCTACACCAATCCATTGGCATTTTCTATCTACTTCTGCTTGTATTTTGTCTATTAGATCCTGTCTCTTCTTTGGTTTAAACAGATGTCTAAATCTACCTTGTATTTTCAGATATTCCTCAACAGGTTTCCTATCTGTTAAATATTTTGTAACGACTGGTTTTAATGGTTCCTCGTTTGTTATCTCATATAATATAAACACACCTGTTTCTACTGCTAATCTAGCTAGCTCAACTGTTTGTTCTGTTCCAAATCTCCAACCTGTTGGGCAAGGTGCAAATAAGTGGATAAATGAGGGGCCATCTACGGTCAGTGCTTTTTTAACCTTTTTCTTAAGATCTGCTGGGAAGGCAATGTTTGCAGTTGCAACATATGGTATATCATGTGCCGCAGCTATCATAGCTATTGGTTTTTTCCTGCTCATTTTACCAGGTATCACAGTGCCCGCTGGCGAAGTTGTAGTGTGTGCAAGAAATGGAGTGGCAGATGATCTCTGTATCCCAGTGTTCATATATGCCTCGTTGTCATAACAAACATACAAAACCTTGTGCCCTCTCTCCAGCATCCCGGATAATGCTTGTAAACCAATGTCAAAGGTTCCTCCATCCCCTGCTAAAGCAATTATGTTTGGCATTTTATCTTTTGGTATTTTACCCTTGGCAATAAGTGCTTTGTAGGCTGCCTCAACTCCGCTTGCTGCAGCAGCTGCGTTTTCAAAAGCCACATGAAGCCAAGGGATCTGCCATGCAGTCTGAGGATACGGGGTTGTAGTGACCTCCATACAACCTGTTGCCTCGACAACTATTGTGTTTTTTCCAGCTGCTTCTAGTATTTGTCTTATAGCAATTGCAGGGCCACAGCCAGCACATGCTCTGTGACCTGATGCGAGTAATGATTCTAAATTGCTCATGGTATCAACTCCTTGTTAACACCTATCCAAACAGGTCTTTCAACCTTTTTACCTTTTATTACATCTTCACATACACTCAGTATTTCTTCCAAGTCTTTGAATGTTATATCCCTGCCACCTAGTCCAAGAATGAAATCCAGAAGGAGGGGTCTATCTTTCTCATTTATTATAGCCCCGGCAAGATCTGCATAAACAGCGCCACCATATCCCATTGATATGTTTCTCTCTAAAATCGCGACTGTTTTTGCATTTTTTATCAAAGGCAGAATTTCTTTAAATGGGAAGGGTCTCAACACGGTTAGTTTAATTGCTCCTACTTTTTTCCCCTCTTTTCTAGCTTTGTCGACAAATTCTTTTGTAGTTCCGCTGGCAGAACCTATTGTAATAAATATTATATCAGCATCTTCAACTTTGTATGGGTTTACCTTTTGGTATTTTCTGCCAAATCTTTTTTCAAAATCCTTGAATACTTCATCTATTACTTTCTCTGCGTTTTTCATTGCAAGATGCTGAGTATATCTAATCTCCTGATAGTATTCTGGCACACCAAAGGGACCAAGCGTCCAAGGGTCCTCTGGATCAAGTTTTACATGTCCTGGTTTATATGCGGGTAAGAACGCATCTATTTCCTCTTGACTTGGAACATCCACGGGCTCAAAAGTATGTGTACAAACAAATGCATCTAGACATGTCATAGCTGGTAGTAGAACCCTTGGGTCCTCAGCTACTTTAAACGAGATAAGCATCAAATCAAAACCTTCTTGGTTGTTTTCACCATAGAATTGTATCCATCCTGTATCTCTGGCTGAAATTGAATCTTGTTGATCACACCATATGTTTATTGGAGCTGACAAGGCTCTGTTAGCATTGTAGAGAACTATGGGCAATCTCATTCCACTCGCTATAAACAATATCTCATGCATTAGTTCCAAACCCTGAGATGATGTCGCCGTGCAAACTCTAGCTCCAACTGCCGCGGCACCTACACATGCGGACATAGCTGAGTGTTCGCTCTCAACTGGTAAAAACTGGGTATAGGGCAGCTCACCATTAGCGACGTATTCTGACATTTTTTCTGGGAAATCTGTTGAGGGCGTTATGGGATATGCTGCAACTACATCAGGTTTCGCTAGCTTAGCTGCTACAGCAGCTGCCTCATTTCCTTTAAGTATTTGTTTCATAATCTATTTCTCCTCTAAAACCATC
>QMST01000141.1 GCA_003649745.1 Thermoplasmata archaeon
GTATATGAGAGTAATACCCTGCCGAAGAAGATCAAAGAACTAATGGGGTTGGTTGCCTCTATAGTGCTAAGATGCGATGACTGCATCAACTATCATCTATTAAGATGTTATGAGGAGAATGTCAGCGATGAGGAACTGGAGGAGGCTATTGCTATTGCCTTAATTGTTGGAGGATCCATAACCATACCCCATATAAGAAGAGTGTTTAACAACTGGGATATGCTAAAGAAAGAGAGGGTTCAAATTAGATGAATGAAATGTTTAACATGCTTATCAAAGAGGTAAAGAAGATTTTGAAACTAGATGTTAGCAATGATAAAAAGCTTCAGCTGGTTTGTAATCTACTTAGAAACAGCGTTCCACATTATAACTGGGTTGGATTCTACCTAGTGGATAAAAACAAACCAGAGGAGCTTGTATTAGCAACGTTTGATGGCGAGCCCACAGAGCATGTAAGAATCCTTTTTGGTAGAGGCATATGTGGGCAAGCTGCTGAACAAAAGAAAACATTTATTGTGCAAGATGTAATCAGGGAAAATAATTATTTGGCATGTAGTGCCAGGGTTAAATCTGAGATAGTAGTCCCAATTTTCAGAAACAAAAAACTTGTTGGTGAAATAGATGTAGACTCGCATAAACTAGCGCCTTTTACTGAAAATGATAAAATATTCCTTGAAAAAATAGCAGAAATAATCGCAGAGGTAATAGAAAAAAGACATAGGAGACTATAATATGTCATCAACTTATCTAAATGTAAAATCTTTAATAACCACTAGTCTATTATTGTTTTCTCAGATGGGATGGTGATGCGTTTCAGAAACATTGGTTTTATCTCAACTAGGATTGCTGGCACTGATGGAGTCTCACTAGAAATAGGGAAATGGGCTGATATCCTGGAGAGAAACGGGTTTTCCTGCTATTATTTTGCAGGTGAACTGGATAGAAGACAAAGTAGATCATTTCTAGTGGAAAAAGCTCATTTTAAACACCCGGATATAGAATCTTTGACAAAAAAATGCTTCGGAACAACAATAAGAAAAAGAGAAACAACCAATGAGATACAGAAACTAAAAGAATATTTGAAAGAGAAAATATATGAGTTTGTAGAAATCTTTGATATAGACCTAATAATACCAGAGAATGTATTGTCTATTCCCCTCAACATCCCTCTAGGATTAGCCTTAACAGAGTTTATAGCAGAAACAGGTATGCCAACAATAGTGCATCATCATGATTTCTACTGGGAGAGAGACAAGTTCCTGGTGAACGCTGTAAATGATTACCTAACACTGGCTTTTCCACCTGATCTACCATCTATCAAACATGTGGTTATAAACTCCCTAGCAAGCAAAGAATTATCACATAGAAAAGGAATCTCCAACACCATAATACCAAACGTCTATGATTTTGCAAACCCGCCGGATGACAATGTTGACTGTTCAAAAATTTTTAAAAAAATAGGTCTCAAAGATAATGATCTATTTATACTCCAACCCACTAGGATATTACCAAGGAAGCAAATTGAGAGAGCAATAGAAATAGTGCATTATTTAAGACTTAAAAACCCAACACTTGTGATCTCACATGGGGTGGGATACCAAGAGGATGAGTATAAGAAAAAGATAGAAAGGTACGCTAAAAAATTAGGTGTGAAATTAGCATTCATCTCAAAACTGGTCAAAGTAGATGCTTCACAAACAGGTGATAAGTTTTTCACAATGGCTGATATCTACAAATGCGCAGATCTCGTCACATACCCATCAAGCTACGAGGGTTTTGGCAATGCTTTTCTCGAAGCCATATACTATAAAAAACCCATTGTTGTTAACAGGTACTCAATCTATATAACAGATATTGAACCCAAGGGTTTTGACCTGGTCACCATCAACAACATGATAACAGAGGAAACCATAAAAAAGATAAAAGAGGTGTTGAAAAACAAGCGACGAAGAACACAAATAGTTAACAAAAACTATGAACTAGCCAAAAAATATTTCTCATATGAAGTACTTGAGGAATTATTGATACCGCTCATCAGAAAACTAGAAAAAGGATGGTAGGAGAAAACATGGGGAGATATAACATTGCGCTTCTACATTATTCATGCCCACCAGTGGTTGGAGGAGTAGAAGAAGTTGTAAGACAACAGGCAAACCTGTTTCACAGATACTACAACAATGTAAAAATATTCGCAGGCATGGGTGGACGGTTTTCACAGAATTTCTCTATTGAGATAAACCCTTTACTGAGCTCTCGAAATGAAAAAATCCTGCTCGCTCACAAAAAAGCAGTAGCTGAAAAAAACATAAAACCTCTACAAAATCTGTCAAATAAGATATACAAATACTTGATAGACTCCCTACAGAGTTTTGATGTTCTCATAGCACACAATGTGCTTACAATGCATTATAATCTCCCGCTTACATATGCCCTTCACAAACTAGCAGATGAAAATATTCTACCAGTGGTAAGCTGGGGTCATGACTCACCCTTTTTCTACGATGATTATCCAAAACAGCTCAGAAAAAAACCATATGATATCCTAAGACAGTACAACCCGGACATACATTACGTAGTTATATCTAACTATAGAAAAAAATTGTTTCGCAACCTATATGATGGAAGAGGAAAATTTACTGTCATACCCAATGGTGTTGACCCAATAACCTTTTTCAAACTAGATCCTCATACAGTGAGATTAATCAAAGAACAACAACTTTTCAACTCAGATTTCATCATGGTTCAAC
>QMST01000142.1 GCA_003649745.1 Thermoplasmata archaeon
ACAATAACAATTTTCCCAAGTTTTATTAAATAAAAACTTATGAGTTTATACAACGCAATTTATTTTTTTATATTGTAGATGTATTGCAAAATCATGGTAAATGGGGAGGTTTTTTAAAATAAAAAAACTCTCTAAATACGCGGATGACAAAGACAAGTTAGAAAAAATCTCCAAGAAAAAAGATCTGATAGGTGCCATAGCTGGTGTGATGACAATAGCACATTCTGAAAAAGCACCCTATCTAGCATCTGTAACAATTAATGGGAAAGAGATCAAATATGCCCTCCGTGGCAAATCCGACAAAAAAAAGCTTATTGCACTACAATATATTAATGATCCCACACTTAGACTGCTAGGTGTAGGAGATATTGCATTAAAGAAAAAGCTGCATCTGTACTCCTGGGATAAAGGTTTTATATGCACTGGTCGGGAAGGAAAACCACCTCAAGCTTTCATAGATTTTCTAGCTAAAACTATAAAATTAAAAAGACTGGATGAGGAAACATTCACATGTCCACATATAGATAAAAAGGTAAAAGAGAACCCCACGTTGAACTACCTAAGGATAAGATGGCTGTACAGCAAAAAAAGTTTTTTAATATGTGAAAAATGTGCTTCGAAAAACACCTTTTTAGAAATTTCGAAATACATGATTGAAACTAATCCAAGGGAGACTATCCAAATAAATGTTATCCCAGCGATCATAAAAAGTTGTAAAAACAAATGTTCAAAATGTATTAAAAAAGATTTAGAAAATTTTGAGACAAAATTCTTAGATGAATATCTCAGAGGGGATATTTCAGATTATGACCTGGTTAAAAAGAATGAAAAAGAAATGATTGATAAAATAAAAAATATGAACAGGAAACTATTGATAGTAGATGGTAAATGCTTTGGTGACAACATCAATGCACTTATAGAGGCTTTACAACCCAATGAGATTGAAAAAAAAGCTATAGAACTCATGTTAAAAAAACTGCAAAATCCCTTGGTTGTTTCAAATACAACACCAAATAAGCTACTGGAACTCTTCTGGAAGGATCACGGCTTATCTTTTCTAGAGGAGATGCTGGGTGATAAAAAACTAGCAAATAAATTTTTTAATATGAGGGATAAACCATCTGATATAATCGCTATGGCATATGATCATAAAAAAACCCAGGATATGCTGTCAAAACTACCAGTATATAAAAACCTATCTGAGATAGCACATTTTGTAGACGATGTAGCTAAATCATACAAGACAGGTGGTTTAGAAAAAGCATTAAACGTTCTAAAGGATAAACCAGATGATACTCGTGCAAAAGCAATTGCCTATGCTTTTTTACTCGCATTAAACAAGGCAAAGGATAAAAGATGGCAGTATTCTAATACCGAGATAGAGTTTGGCGAGTTCCTCAAAGAGTATGCATCAAAACTGCTGAATTCTAAACCAGAGACATATCATGATGCGTTACAAAATCTTATCTCCGCGGCAGGTTTAACAGAGACATTGGAAAAATCATAAAACATCACCTTCTCTTTCTCAAATAGACATGGATTATAATTAAAGAGGATATCATCACTAGCATCTCAAAACCAGGTGTTTTTTCAGATCTTTTACCTGGACTATAAGAGTAAGAGGTAAGGTTTGCATAGCTCATTAAAATATTTCCACCTGTTTGATTTGTGAGGTACTCTTCAAAAAAGCATATATATGTATCTGGATGAATCGCAAAATAATAGGAGAGATATGTATCATTTGAAACATAAGATGGCTCTACTCTTCTCACCACATAACAGTTCTTGAACACACCTGCCTTGGTAGTGATGTTTTGTTTACCTATACATGTACAGAAAGCAATATACTGAGTGGTGTTACCATCTGGTAGAAATGTAACAGTAGAATTTATAGTCCAATTTTTACCTATAGAGAGTGGATAGTTATAATAAAGTATCGGTGGATCATATATCGCCTCTGTTACCTTCCATGTCCCAGTGCTTTGCTCTTTCTCCTTAAGAACAGCAAGGGTATTCTCATCTAAATATCTTGTAACAACGGAGGTTTCCCTTGTTCCATCACTATAATCTACCCTTAACGTGTTATTCAAAATAACCACATTATGAGTCTCTCCGTTTATAGCTATTTTATCCCTTTTAACAACCTCTGTTTTTAATGTACCCAGACCCTCTACATATTGTGTACCATTTGCATAGTAATTGTAAAGTGTGATATCATAAATCCAATAATCTCCTTTTTCAAAAACCGGTTTTTCCAAATCAGCATTACCAAAACCAGTTATCAAAACAAAAATCACAAGTAGATTCGCTAACATTATTTTCAGATATTTTCTCATTTCTCCCATCCCTTCACCTTTTATTAAAACGTTTTTTAGTTTAAAATATTTTTCTAAAGTTGTAAAAAAGAATAGAAACAAATAAAAATAGATTCGTATTTCACTATTTTAACATAGGAGGGTTTGATGGGTGTCATTGAAAAAAGAATTGTTAAGGCAGTTAGACTTAGATCAGTTGAAAAAACTTATAGAAGAGAAGAACATTGAGATAAGGTTAAGTAAGATTCAAAAAGATTTTTATGCAAACTGGGATGAAAAAGAAAAACTCGTGGATATATTGAACGATTGTGAAAATATTAGGATAGCTGATATAGAAAAATATGTTCCAAGTTTTCAAAACAAGATATAAAAGTATAAAATTTTCTTAGTGGGCTCGGAGGGATTTGAACCCTCGACCTCCCGGTTA
>QMST01000143.1 GCA_003649745.1 Thermoplasmata archaeon
CTACAGATGGGATTTTGATAATGATGGTGTATATGATACACACCATCATTATCAAAATCCCATCTGTAGTAGATCTTGTCTCCATCAGGATCATAGCTTTGAGAGGCATCAACGGTTATGGTCTCTCCAACCTTAGCAACATTCTTAGATAGCTCTATCTTTGCCCTCGGCTTAATATTGTTGGAGAGCACTTTTACATATTCCATATCCTTTCTAACCTCGTCTCCACTATCTAGATCCTCAACTCTTATCTTTGGCAAGAATGTCCCTGCTTTATTGTAGATATGGCTTATGTAGCTCTCTTTATCATTCGTGAATTTTATAACATTTGAAGTGCCATCTCCAAACTCCATTTCAATCTTGTATTTATATGAAACTGCTCCTAGAGATGAAACTCTAGTGCCTCTTATAATTACATGAAAAATTACCTTCTCCCCGACATTTATACTAGTATCGCTGATCTCAACCTCGACATCACCCAATAAAATAGGAGAGGGATCAACTCTGGGTTTACTAATAGAGAAACTACTACAATCTCTCTTTAAAACCTGGATATGCTCTCCACTAGCAATAGCTCCTACATCAATGCCTCCTATTACTAGTAGTATTATAGTAGAAATGCAAACAAATTTTATACCATCCTTCATACTCTATTCTTCCCCCAAAACAACTATATAAACCCTTAACAAAAATACTATCAAAATAATATAAAATTTTTGCCAAAAAAGCTAGAAAATAAGAAAAATTTCGATCAAAACTTTGACTTTAACAACAAAAAACATTTAAAATCCAAGAAAAATGTTCCTGTACAGAGAAAATATGATAAAGCTCAGCAGTGTTAGAGATATTCTAAACGAATTAAAATGGCGTGATGAGTACGATTTTGAAAAAGTTGTGATTTTTTACCTACACAGGGGAGCACCAGGTGATTTTAAAGAATTGAAAGGCTCAGAAATTGCGAAGATAGGCCGCTCATTTATCACAACCAAGGAAGATACAATGATTCCCTATCATAGAGTTCTAAAAATCATTTACGATGACAAAACACTATTTGAGAGATAAACTAGCATAGTTTATTTTATAAAATTTATAGCTAAACAAGTTTAATAAAATAATGTATTTTATTTAACTTCTAATTTTTTCTAAGATAACTTGTTTCAATTTATCTATACCATCTCCTGTTTTGCATGATATTCGTAAACATTTTGTTTTATCCTCCTTTAGTAGATCAGCCTTGTTTTCTACAACAATTATCTTTTTATTTTTGAACAACTCATTCACCTGCTTCAACAGGTTTTTTTGTTCCTTTATAGAATAGCCACATGTTTCAGATGGATCAAGTATGAAAACAATTAAATCTGCTAAATATCTAAGAGCCGCTATAGCCTGTCTCTCAATCTTATTCTTCTTTTCCAAGGGTCTGTCCAATAGTCCAGGGGTATCTATAATCTGATACACCTTAGTTATATACTTCTCTTTGTTCTCCATATGTCCAATGTAAACATCTTGGGTGGTAAAAGGGTATCTAGCAATCTTTGGTTTTGCATTAGAGAGAACTTTGAGTAAAGAAGATTTACCCACATTTGGGTAACCTGCTATCACAATAGTAGGCAAATCTCTAAAATCAGGAAATTTTCTGATAATTTTTCTAGCATTTTTAAGATTTTTTAGATGTTTATCTACCTGCTTAACCACCGAGGATGTTCTTCCATATATCTCATTTTGAAATCTAAGTAAAGTGTTAATATCATTTTTAACAGAAAGTTTTCTTTTTTTACTTGAAAAAATCCTAGCGCATGTTTTTCTCGCCCAATCAACAGCTCCTAGAGAATGCTTCAGCTGATCTTTACCTATTTTTATATCAATTAATTCTAAATAGAAACCTGGAAGTCTATCCAGAGAGGGAAAACCTTTCACATACCTGTCTAGATTAGAAACTATAATATCTCTGAAAGATGTTGTTCTTGAGATTATTGTTTTCTTTCTATTATGGACAACTGGTTTTCCACTTTGTTTTATGTTTATCTTTTTAACTCTCTTGAATGCTTTCTCTAAAAGCTCCTCTGCAGTCAATATGTTAGGTATCTTATCAAACATCATAAAATTGAAAAACTTTATGTGAAAACCAGCAATTAAACATATTGGTGAAATGAGAATGGACGAGGGATATATATTATCAAACAAGTTCAGAAAAGCAATATTTCAAGAGATCGTAAGCGGTGAAGATGACATCAAAATAATTGCAAAAAAACACCGTATACTCCCAAAAATAGCTGAAAACATAGTACAGGATCTAGTTAATAGTAAACTGCTTGAGGAAAAAAATAGAAAATATGTTTTAACAAGAGAAGGAGAAAAAATTGCTACAAAGTTAAAGATGCAAGAAAAAATTGGTACGTGAGAATGTAAAATGGTGGAGACATATCTACTAAAAGCTTTAAAAGAGTTGGCATTGCTTGGTGCACTGGATAATTGGATAGAAATATCCTCCAATGAGTTTGCTGAGAGAATAAAATCTAGCCAGCAGACTGCATCTAGATATCTTATCCATCTGGGCAGAAATGGGTTGATAGAAAGAAGAATGGGTTTAAAGAAGCAGATGGTTAAAATCACATTGAAAGGAAAAGGGCGTTTACAAAAGGAGTATGATCAATATAAGGAAATATTTGAGATGAAAGATAGACTCATCTTTAGAGGAATAGTAGTTTCAGGCATGGGTGAGGGAAAATATTATAC
>QMST01000144.1 GCA_003649745.1 Thermoplasmata archaeon
ATATAGTTATATCCAGGATTACCTGTTTTGTTATTCTTATCATATGTATACTTAAGTAGTATCTCCTTTTGCTCAACATATTTTTCTTTGGTTGCTTCTATGAATACATTTTTATCTGATAAACATTTTATTCTTATTATATCAAATGGGGAAATAACAAAATCTTGTGATTCAGGTGATACCCCATAAATATATTCGTTCCACCTCCCAGTTTCCGAGTTGAATATAGCTATTGATTCACCTTTTTCAAGCCCTATTTGCAATGCGAGGTCGCTAGCGTTTATTGAATCTCCTTTCCACACAATATAGTTCTTACCCTGATTTTTAGGGGTGTAGTCTAGTTTTACTTGCTCAGTTTCTCCTTTTGATAAGACGGATATTGTTTTTTGCACAGAGGTTGTAGCGCCTTCATTATCAATCACAGTTAAGTTTACTGTGTATGTTCCTGCCTTTGCATATTTGTGGATTGGGTTGTGCTCTGTTGAGTTCGTCCCGTCTCCGAAATCCCATAAAACCTTAGCTATGTTTCCATCGATATCTTTGGATTTGTCTGTGAAATATATTGGACTATTCTCCATGGTTCTAGTTGGTTTGTATTTAAATTTTGCAATTGGTAGTTGATTCTGCGAAGGTTGATTCTGCGGAGTGCTCTGCGGAGTTGGTGAGATGCTCAAAACTGTTATGTTTTTGGTCGTGCTATTTGTTGCATTCTCATTGTCTTTTAGAGTCAAGGTTACCGTGTACACTCCGCTGTTTGCATATTTATGCTGTGGATTCTCCTCATAAGAAACACTTCCGTCTCCAAAATCCCAGGTATAATTAGTTATTATTCCATCAAAATCTGATGAAGTACTTGTGAATTGAATTGTGTCTAAATCAGTAGGGTTAGTTGGTGAGTAGGTGAAAGTTGCTATTGGCGGTGAATTTAAAACAGTGACACTCTTGGTAATATTATCGGTGCTGCCATCATAAGAGTCTGTAACTGTTAAAGTTACTGTATATGTCCCCTTTACTGGGTACTGATGAGTTGGATTATGTTGGGTACTAGTATTTCCATCTCCAAAATCCCAATGCCAGCTAGCTATTGATGTATCAGAATCAATAGATGTATCTGTAAATGTTATTGTACTACGTGTTATTGGATTTGAAGACGTATATGTAAAGTTTGCAATAGGAGGCCTATTAAGAATCGTTATATTCAACGGATGTGAACATCTATAATAGGGTGTATCTTTCCATCCAAGTTCTGCCCCATGTTCATCCATAGCTCTAACCCTTATGCTATAATCACCTGGGTATGACCAGCTATGTGTAGCATATGCAGATTTATTTGAGGGTACAGGTTCTGTCCATGTTCCGGTTTCATCATCCCAATCAAAATAATACTTTATCTTATCGCCTTCAGGGTCTGTTGTTTTAATAGAATAGGTTAGTGAAACACCAGTATAATTGCTTGTGATACCAATTGGCGTCTCATTCCGCACATCAGGTGGTAGATTGCCAGATATTGTTATATCCTTACGCTTACCGCCAAAACCGCCAAGAACAAAAGTAGTATACCCGGTATTCCCAGCATAGTTAACACTCACATTTATTATATTACCAGACTCATCATCGGTTCCTGGTATAATATACACATCTTGCACACGGTAAAAACCTGTTACATTTGTTCCACTTGTATATGTTGTTGTTGTGTAAACACCAGTTGTGTTTTCATTTGTTAATGTAACTGTCACATTATTTGGAATAGGCTCACCGTTGCTGTACTCTATTAAACCATATACAGAATATGAGTTTCCTCCCGTGGCACTACCTTTATAAAAGAATAATATTGCTGTCGATATAATCAGCATGATAACAAACGAGGCAGCTAGTATCTTCTTTATCATATTTTCTTCTCCCATCCCTCTTACTTAGTGGGGAGTAACCAAAATAGTAATAACTTTTATACTTTTTAAAATTAACCTATTAAAACTTTGAAAAAGATTCAAAAAATAAAAAATGATTAGATTAAGAAGAGAATGAATTTTTAAAGGATATAATCTGAAGTTTTAAGTTTTTATCCTTACGAGACTGAATTGGCCACTTGGATGGCATCGGATTTTAATACCAGCTTTTTACCTGCCACTTGTTTGTTAATCTTTATACATACTATGTCACCAGGGTATATATTGAAATTAAGCGGTGTGTTTTGTAATCCTACCCCATATATGTATCCTTGCCAGTTATCGGTATTTGGATTATACTTACTTATAGTCTGACCACTAGCTAAGCCAATTTGTTGTGCAAGCTGATCAGCAGTTATAACCTTTCCACTCACCCATGCAACATAGTTATAACCAGGATTACCACTTCTGCTCGATGAATCATATGTATAATTAAGAGGTACATCAACAGAAGAATCTGAAGAATCCACCGTTGAAATTGTAGCAGTAATTCCATTTGTTGTGGAGGTTGCATTGACTAGTTCTACTCTGATCATGTCACCTTTCTTAACGGTGAAATCATCTTGATTTACAATTGGATCCACTATCCATGCAGTTGAATAGACACCTGTAGTTGGATTAAATTTCTTTATCACATCTCCCTTGTGAAGGTTGAATGCTGTTACTATCTCACTAACTTTTTTGTTAGCACTTTGCCATGGAACAAATGCTACGTTTTTACCAGGAGGTATTACAACTTTTTGTCTCACAGTGATGCTTTCTGTTTGGCTTGTACTGCCTGAGTACGGA
>QMST01000145.1 GCA_003649745.1 Thermoplasmata archaeon
AAGATAAACTATAAAGAACAAACATGGTATGGTGGTGGAAACGCAGGACCCTGTTTTGAAGTACTAGTAGATGGGCTAGAGGTGGCAACACTTGTTTTCATGAACCTCATCGAGGACCCGGATGGCAATGTTAAAGTCAATAATACATCATATTCCAAAATGCCATTAGAAGTTGTAGATACCGGATATGGATTAGAAAGATTAGCATGGCTCACACAGGGTACAGAGACAGTCTATGAAACAGTTTTCCCAGAAACTATAGAGTTTATACTAGAGAACAGTAAAAGCCATGATAAAAAAATGCATGATGTTTACTCACTAGCAGATCACACTAAATGCTTGGCTTTTATGCTCGGTGACGGTATCGTCCCCTCTAATGCAAAAGCAGGATATCTAGCTAGGCTAATAATCAGAAGAGCCCTGAGATTCATGGATTCTCTCAAGATCAACCTAAACCTTAGTGATATAGTAGAACTTCAACTAAACATTCTCTCCAACGATTTCCCAGAGTTAAAAAAAGCACGGAATCAAATAGTAGAAATACTAGATCTGGAAACAGAGAAATTCTACGAGACTGTAGAGAGAGGAGAGAGACTAATTAAAAACATGATAGAAAAGAATAAAAAAATTGATGAAAAAACCCTGGTAGACTTATACGACACACATGGTATCCATCCAGATATTGTTAAAAGAGTTGCATCCTCCACAGGTGTGGATATAAAAATTCCAGAAAACTTTGAATCCATGGTTGCAGAACTTCACTCACATGAGAAAAAAACTGAGAAGAAAAAAACATTGAAATTAGATCTCTCAGATACAAGATTGCTCTACTATGAAGATGAATATGCAAAAGAATTCGATGCAAATGTTATCTGGTCTGGAAAAATAGAAAACAAATTCGCTATAGCCCTTGATAAAACATTATTCTACCCAGAAGGAGGAGGGCAACCAGCTGACAAAGGCTTCATTAAAACAGAATCTGGAAAAAACATACCTGTAGAACATGTAGAAAGAATAGGCAATGTTATTTTGCATTATGTCAAAGAAGAGATTAAAAAGGGAGAGAAGATCAAAGGAGTAATAGATTGGAATAGAAGATACTCCCTGATGAAACACCATACTAGCACACATCTAATCAACGGCGCATGTAGAAAACTCCTGGGAGAACATGTCTGGCAGGCAGGCTCTCAACTCGATGTTGATTCAGCTAGATTTGATTTTTCCCACTACAAACCCCTTACCATTAAGGAAATATATGAGATAGAAAAACTAGCTAATGAATTCATTAAGAAAAACATCAACGTTGAAAAGATATGGATGGATAGAAATGAAGCTGAAAAAAAATATGGTTTTAGACTCTACCAAGGTGGCGTACCCAAGGGTAAAAAACTAAGAGTATTATACATCAAGGATGTAGATGTCGAAGCCTGTGGAGGTACACATCTCAACAAAACAGGTGAGGCAGAGATAATAAAAATACAAAAAACCGAGAGGATACAGGATGGAGTTATTAGAATCATATTCTCAGCAGGCATTCATGCTAAAAAGTTTATAGAACTTGAAAAAAACATATACAAAAAAGCAGCTGATATCTTATCTAAATTTTATGAGATCAGGGATGAGAAAAATATCAGCATAAGTTTAAAGGAAGCTGCAAATGTATTTTCGATTTCAATTGAACAACTGCCAAAAACATTAGACCGATTTGTTAAAGAAACCAACAACTTCCTGCAACAACTTAATGAACCTGTTTTTAAAGAAAAAACAGATAACTTAGGCGAGGCCTGTAAAAAACTATTCCAATCATGGAAAAAATACCAGAAAAAACTTGAGAAAAAGAGAGAAAAGATCATCAATGATTTGTCAAACAATCTGATAAATCAAATGCAAAAAATAAAGAGCATAGGACTGATAGCAGATGTTTTAGACACAGATGAGAAAACCCTAGCTAGCATAGCAGACAACATAGGAGGTAAAGAAAAAGCAGTTGTAGTACTAGGCAATAAAAATGGTTTTATCATATGCGCATCAAATAGAGAAATCAACATTGATTGCATAAAAATAATAAGAGAGGCTGCTAAACTACTTGGTGGCGGAGGCGGCGGCAAACCCAATCTCGCTCAAGGTGGTGGTCCATTAAAACATAAGATAAAAGAAGCCGTAGAGACGGGTAAAAAACTGTTGATAAAAGAAATTGATAACATTTAAAATGGTGGTAAACCAGTTGAGTGAAACCATGATTTTACTTTTTGACCTGGATGGAACCCTGATTGATAGTAAAAAATTGATATCCCATGCTCTGAATCATACCCTAGAGAAATTTGGATATAGAAGATTAACAGAAGAAGAGATTATAAACACTATAAACACACCACTGAGAGAAATATTCGCAATAAGAGCAAAAAGAGAAGAAATCCCAAAAATGAGAGAGTTTTACAGAAGATATTATCTAGAGAAATGTTTACCAAAAACAAACATAATACCAGGCATTCCAGAATTATTAAAAGAGCTAAAGGAAAACAAAATCAAAACAGCAGTTATAACTACACGAAATGAAAAAATGGCAGAACATATTTTAAAACATTTTAACCTGATAGAATATGTAGACACTGTTGTTGGTCATTTAGATGGTAGAAAAATAAAACCAGATCCAGAGCCATTATTTATCGCAGTGGATAGACTAAAAGGAAAAACCAGCAGTTCTATCATGATA
>QMST01000146.1 GCA_003649745.1 Thermoplasmata archaeon
CGCCTGAAAAAAAAGCAAAATGGATAGTAAGAATAAAAATAGCTTATATACTATGGATATTACTTATGATATTTGGCATAACAACATTTCTACTAATGCATCTACTATAAAAACAATAAAAAAAATAAAAAAGAGGTTGTAGTTGAAAGTAAGGATAAAAAATTTAAAGATATTAAAAAAAACAATCTTTTTTATTTCTGATATGCGTCGTATCCACCTATGATCAAACTGATTATACCAAGTACAAGGAATAGGTAACCGCCTGTGACAAGTGTTACATAGGTTGTGAAGGCCATTATCGCTCCGACTATTAGAGCTATAAGACCAAATATTATGCTCCAGTATGCTCCTATCTTCACCCCTCACTCACCTCCTTTTATTTTTATTATTAATCCTCTTTAGAACATCTGATTATTTATAAGTATTTCTAAAAATTCAAATTATATCTTGCAGTTTTTATTCTGTAAGCCATTTTTCGTCTATTTTCTCATATTCAAATATTTCCTCTGGTCTAAACCATAGGTTTATCTCATAATCAGCACTTTCTTTGCTATCTGAGCCATGAACAATATTTCTGCCTATGTCTTGTGCAAAATCACCGCGGATTGTCCCAGGTTGAGCCTCCTGTGGGTTTGTCTTTCCCATCATCTTCCTAACAATATTTATGACATTTTTCCCTTCAAGGATCATAGCTACCAGTGGGGAGGATGTGATATATTCCACGGTTGGCTCAAAAAATGGTTTCCCCTTGTGAATGGCATAATGTTTCTCAGCTAGTTCTCTCTCAGGTTTAATAAGTTTCATAGCAACTATTTTTAAACCTTTTTTTTCAAAACGAGAGATTATTTCCCCTATCAGACCTCGTTGTACTCCATCTGGTTTTATAAGCACAAGTGTTCTTTCTATCATACCCATTTTTTCACCCTTTTGAAATCTCCCTCTGGTCATTGTTTAAGGGTTTTATAAACTTTATATAAAAATTGAGGAAAACGCAGCAGTGACTATTTTGATAAATGTTAACTGGATTAGGTTGAAAGAGAAATGCGCGGAGATAGTAGAGTACAAATTTTTTGTTTTAATTAAAAGAACACCCAGGATTATACCAAATACTATTGGGGCTACAACCTGAACAATATTTTGATAAGAGATATGTGCAAACCCAAATAAAAACGCAGCTGGGAATAAACCTATCCTCTCCTGTAGGTAACCTCTGAAAAATATTTCTTCACTAAAGGCAGCCAATACTGATACAATTATTATCCCAACCCAGGATAAACTCTCACCAATCCACAATGCTAGACGGTTTTCCTGTTTAAACCCTGTTAATATGTAAACCAAGGATAAAATCATGTACATTCCAATCATAAAAAACAAAGATGCAGATACCCCGTATACCATTGCAACATGGGTGTTCTTTACATCTTTTAGCTTGAGAGACCCTAGTATAGCATTTAGATTGTAGTTATGAACTAGTTTCAACCATGAAAAAACAGAGCCTATCATCACCAGGGTATTGAGAGAAATTTGAAATAAAACCTTTGTTTCATGATCTGCTCTACCCACAGGGGATATACTCCCCTCTATCAGGTGTAAAAAGTTTAAAACCGGCAGTCCAAAAATGTAAAAAAAAGCCATAGCCATTATTATAATAGCCAAAATATGTCTTGGATTACCTAGATTTACAACACCAAATGTTTTCATGTACTCCCTCTTAGAAAATTTAAAACAGTTTTGTTAAATTTCTCTGGGCTCTCTAGGTGCATAGCATGTCCAATATTTTCAAATACTATAACCTTTGAACTTGGTATCCTCTCAGCTAAAATTTTTGCATTCTCTGGTGATACCAATCTATCCTTATCACCAGCTAAAACTAATGTCTCTACCTCAATTAGATTAAGGCGATCCAATGTGTTGTGCCATCTAATCGCTCTAACCTGTTTTAAAAAAGTTTCAATATAATAAGGATTTGAAAGATATCTTCTCATCGTCTCCTCCACTAGTTTCCTATTTTCTTTTAAAAAATCTCTGGAGAAAACCTGCAGCAAGATATAACTAATTGCCTTTTCAAAAAGTTCTCTCTTAGAATCTATATTAATAACATCCTCGATTTCATCGTTTAATAAATCCCTTAATCCCTCCGAAAGTTTCCTCAGCAATAGTCTTCTAGGCTTGGGTGATGTTGAACATAACACTAGTTTATTCACCCGTAACGGATGATTTATTGCTATCTCCTGTGCAATCATACCACCCATAGAGCTACCTAGAACATGAGCGTTTTTGATATTGAGATACTCCATCAGTTTTATTACGTCCTCTGCCATCATTTTTATAGTATAGGGGCCCAGTGTCCTAGAGCTTCTCCCTATACCCCTGTTATCAAATATTATAACTTTGAAAAAATCCTTAAAAAATGGGACCTGGTATATCCAGGTTGTATTATCCATTCCTAAACCAGAAATCAGTATCAAAGGTTCGCCTTCTCCAAAAACATAATAGCACATTTTAAAATCATCTAACTCTGCAAATGGCATCCCTTATCCCTCAGTCTCCTACTTTCAGAAATCTCAGAACCCCTATCTCTTTTAAAACATTTTTGATATTTATCACCATAATATCTTTAACAAAACTTTTGCACTTTTGAAAATCAATTGGGAGTTATCTAGATAAATAACAATTATTATTTCAACTTGGGATGGGATAAGA
>QMST01000147.1 GCA_003649745.1 Thermoplasmata archaeon
ATCATAAGCTTGGCTTCTTCTTTTGTTCGAAGAGATCTCAGTTTATGATCTAGTTCTTTTATCCTGTATCCTTTTTCTATTCTTCTCTTCTCAACTGCCTTATAGTTCATATATTTTGAAAGTAAAATCTCTGCCTCTGCCCCTCTGTATATTATCTTCTTTTTTACCGCCATTTTACATCTACCATATCTGTTCTATATTTTTGATCAATGGTTGTTTCTTTGATGCTCATTTTTGTACCACTTTGGTACATGAGTATTCCATTCCATGCTATCATTGCACCATTGTCAACGCAGAGGTTATTTCTTGGTACGTAGAATTTTGCTCCTCTTTCTTTTGCCATTGTTTTTACCATTTCTCTCAGTCTTTTGTTGCATGCTACTCCTCCTCCAAGTAGTACCTCGTTTTTTTCTGTATGTGCCATTGCTCTCTCTGTTATTTCTGTTAGTGCTGCGAATGCTGTTTCTTGTATTGAGTAGCAGATATCTTCTAATCTTTGTTTTTTGTCTCTGGCGATGTTTTCCGCTGCTGTTAGCAGCCCAGAGAATGCCACGTCCATGCCTTTGATAGAGTATGGTAGGTCTATGTATTTTTTTCCTTTTTCAGCTAGTTTTTCTATTTTTGGTCCGCATGGGAATTCTAAGCCTATGGTTCTGCCAAATTTGTCAAGCATGTTTCCTATTCCAATGTCTAGGGTTTCTCCGAAGACTCGGTATTTTCCCTCTGCAAATGCTATTGTTTGTGTATTAGCGCCAGATACGTACAAGAGAACAGGGTCTCTGCAACCTGTTGTTCCTCTTCCGATTTCTATATGTGCTATGCAGTGGTTGACACCTACTATTGATTTGTTAAGTGTCAATGATAATGCTCTTGCTGCGGTGGCTGCTGTTCTTAGACAAGGTCCTAAACCAGGCCCCTTGGAAAATGCGATTAAGTCTATGTCTTTTTTATCTATCTTCGCTGTTTCAATAGCTTTTATGATGAGATCGCCTATAAATGTTGCATGGTGATTCGCTGCTTCCCTGGGGTGTATTCCACCTTCTTTAGGTTGGTACATTTTTATGATGTTAGCTAAGACTTTGCATTTCTCGTTTACATCCTCTGCTATGCCAACGCCTATGGTGTGAGCAGTGCCCTCTATACCCAGACAGATCATGATCCTCTATTTGGTGAATGTGGGAGAAGTATAAAACAGCTGTGCAAATAAAATGGGTGTCTTATTTAGTTATTCCTATCAGAACTATTGTATTGTCTATATCCCATTTTTTAACAAGTTTCCCTTCTGGTTGATTGGTGAAAACAATCTTTTTAGATCTGGTTTCCTCTTTTATATAGTCTATCCATTTTTCCAGTTGTTTGGAGATGTTTTTATCAGTGTTTATCTCAGTTTGTATTCTATCTTCAATCTCCAGATTTAGTTCTTTTCTCATGGACTGTATTCTTCTAACAATCTCTCTAGCAAGCCCCTCCGCCTTGAGCTCTGGTGTTATAGTTGTGTCAAGTAGGATTGTAACATCTTCGATGTCTGCTTTTGCAATGTTTTCCTTTGTTTCCTCGATGATGTCAAAATCCTCTCTGCTGAGTTTGATTTCCATTTCATCTATTTTTAGAACTATTTCTTTGTTTTTTTCAAGTTTGTTTGTTATCTCCTCTGGTTTCATTTTTTTGATAATTTCTACGATTTCGTTGGTTTTTCCCTTGTATTTTGGACCCAGTTTTGAAATGTTTGGTATTGCTTTTTTTGAGATGAACTCCTCTGGTTTATCTGAGAATTTTATCTCCTTGATATTTATTTCTTCTTTTAGCAGGTCTAGCAGGTCTTTGATTAGGTTTTGGTTTTCTTTTGATGTAACCAGGATTAGCCTGCTTAGTGGCTGCCTTATTTTTATATTGTTTTTTGCTCTTAGTGTTCTTCCCTCTTCAGCGAGTTTTATGATTAGTTGCATGCCTTTTTCTAGTTTTTCATCTATGTAGGCCTTATTTGATGTTGGATAGTCGCATAGGTGTATACTCTCTGGCATGTTGTCTGTTTTTAGCGACTGGTATATTTGCTCTGTTATGAATGGTGTAAATGGTGCTAGTAGTTTTGATAACTCTAGGAATATTTCGTACATGGTTGAGTATGCTGAGAGTTTGTCTTCTGTTTGTTCTTCTACCCATAGTCTTTTTCTTGATCTTCTTATGTACCAGTTGCTGAGATCCTCGACTATGAAATCTTCTATAGCCCTTGCAACCTTATGCATCTCGAATTTTTCTGCATGTTTTCTACTTTCTCTTATTAGATTGTTGAACCTGCTTATAATCCATTTGTCAAGTGGTTTTAGATGGTTGTATTGGATTTTGTTTTTTTCTGGGTTGAAATTGTCTAGTGTTGCATATGTTGCGAAGAAGTTATATGAGTGCCATAGTGTTAGTATGAACCTGCTCAGTGTTTCTTTTATGGCGTCTTCGTAGAATCTTATGGGCATCCATGGTGCATTGGTTGAGAAGAGGTACCATCTGAGGGCGTCTGATCCTTCGTTTTCAAATATTGTATTTGGGTCTACATAGTTTTTTTTACTTTTACTCATTTTTTGTCCTTCTTTGTCTAAAACCAGCCCTAGTGTTAGCACGTTTTTGTATGGATGTTTTCCAAATAACATGGTTGATATGGCTAGTAG
>QMST01000148.1 GCA_003649745.1 Thermoplasmata archaeon
GATATAATAAGCTCTATGATTTCCTCGTAGAATTTTTTAGTTGTCCCAAAATCCTCTTGTTCTAGCATAGTTCAATTCTGCCTTCAAAATATCTTTCAAGAATTTCAACCTTGTTGTTTCAGATTTTTGCAGCTCCTGTTTGCTATACTTGGAAAGTATTCTCGAGGCTACTTCTGGTCCTATGCCACGTCCCATTAAAGCTAGTATTGCATATTTTCCATGAGCCACGACTAAACTAGAGTTTCTATACAGCTTTCTTAATTCTTTAATATTTTTACTTTCCCCTTCTCTGATTAGTTTCAGTTGTTCTTTCTCATATTCCTTAAGAGCAACTAGTTTAATTGCTCCACATCTTGGGCATTTAGGCTGAAGATCCAATCTCTCAACTCTTGTATACCATGAATACTTACAGTTAACACAGAATAAGATTATATCATTATCCTCTAACCTTTTTTCTAGAGCCTTGAGTACAACACTATCTGCTCGTGGCGGCACCATTAACCCCTTAGATGTTTCATATCCTGCAAGAGCTATTGGAGAAATTTTTTGTATACAAACTTCTATTTTACCTTCCTGTATTTCTTCTAAAACTTTTCTCGTATTTTTAATGTCCATCTTATCCCAGATCACTTTATCTATGGTTTCTTGGAATATAGGGGTTTTTTCTAGTAAAAATTGCAGTTTTTTTACACCTATTGAGCGATTATCAAAATCTAATGTTATAGCACCAAATTTTCTTGCCGTATGTACAAGCTGCCATCTTATATAGGTAGAATTTTTTAGTATGGTTCTAACTAGATATTCCAGACTTTCTGGTTTTATCTGGTAAAGTATTTCTTTGATTTTTTCTGGGGAAATATAAACTGGTAGCTCCAGCATTATCCTGTATGGGTCGGTACTAATGCCTACGCTTTCACCAATCTGCTGTGCCAGTAAAGCTGATAGTAGCCTGCCAATTGTTTCATTAACCTTGCTACCAAAACAAGCATTAATAACCATGCTATTTTTTCCATCTGTTTCGATTGTGATTAGCTTGTCCGTAGGCACTTTAAAACCGTTTTTCTTCTGTTTTCTTACTAGAGAAATTAGATCATGTAATACCTCATCTTTTGTAAGATTGTCTTCTTCTATTAATCTTCTAAGTCTTCCAACCTCCCTAGCCACCTCATATGGCACAGGTATATCTTCACCTATCCATGAGGGAATAGTACCAAGTTCTTTTTCAGGTGAGACTAGTATTGCATTCTCCTCCTTTTTGACAATTCTCCAGGGTCTTCCTCTGAGGATAAACTTTGACCCTTCAAAACCATAATTCAAAATAAAACCCTCGTCAAGTTCACCTATTTTATTTCTAGTAGCTATATCAATTACAGGAAAACTTTTTTCATCAGGAATCATAGATATGTTTTCTAAAAAATAGTGTCTAGATTTTTGTCTTTTTATGATAAAAATCTTTCCATCTCTCTCGTCAACCCATATAGTGCGTTGACTCCTTAGTTGATCCACGACTAAATCAAACAAATCATCCTTAAGCTTGTAAAAAGGATAAGCCCTCTTTATTATATCAAAAACCTTGTTCTTTTCTATTTCCCCATATTCTATAGCAATAGAAACAATCTGGTTGGCAAGCACTGAAAGTGGATTCATCCTAATTTTTGTTTCCTCTAACTCATTTTTAAGAGCCTTTTTGGAAATCACATAGCTTTCTGCTAAATCCTCAACATTATTTGTTATTATTACACCCTCTGAAGTTCTACCGATTTTGTGTCCACTTCTACCAACTCTTTGTATCAACCTGGTAACCTGCCTAGGTGAGTTGTATTGTATTACGAAATCTGTATCTCCTATGTCTATTCCAAGCTCTAATGAGGAGGTACAAATCAGGGATTTTATCCTTCCACTTTTAAAATCATCCTCGGCTTTCATACGATTTTCTTTTGATAGAGAACCATGATGTACATCTATTGGCATATCCTTATCTAAAAGGTTGTATCTGGAGGCTAGTATCTCTGCAGTATCCCTGGTGTTTACAAACAAAAGCGTTGACCTATGTTGATTTATAAGTTCTTTACATCTTTTTAATGCTGCTAAAGACTCTGGCTCAATTGAGAGGGATTTAGCTAAAATCTGGTCGTCTTTCCCCACCCTTGGTTTTTCAACCCATATTCTAATGTCCTTTGACGTGTAAGCTTCTATTATTTCAACTTTTCTAGATAAGCCATTTTCTACACCACCGAGAAATTTTGCAACTTCTCCAGTATTTCCAATTGTCGCAGATAAACCTATTCTTTGGAAACTAGGCATATTACAATCCTTCTTGATCTCCTCTAGTCTTTCTAGCCCTACTACAAGTTGTGCCCCTCTCTCATCAGATGCAAGCTCATGAATTTCATCTATAACCACATACCTAACCTTTTTCAAATGCTCTCTTAACCTCTTGCCTGTAAACAAAATCTGAAATGTTTCAGGAGTAGTTATTAGCATATCAGGTGGATGCTTTGCCTGTCTTGCTCTTTCACTCTCCGATGTATCCCCATGTCTAACAGCTACTGAAAAACCAAGTTTTTCAGCCCACTCAAATGTTCTTCTCAGCATATCTCTGTTAAGAGCTCTCAGAGGGGTGATATACAAAATAGATAC
>QMST01000149.1 GCA_003649745.1 Thermoplasmata archaeon
ATATAGAAGGAGCTTCCTCTTTCAAAACCAGCTTCTGTAGTAAGTCTGGGTGTGATCTCAAGATGCCAGTGATAAAATGGGTATTTTTTTGAATCACATGGGCTGCTATGGATGTAAAAATTGTAAGGCGGGTCAGCCAGTATTTTATTATATCTATGCAGAATATTTTTTAGCACACCTGCTAATGATCTCCTCTCATCTTCCCTAATATTGCCAAATGATGGCTCATGTCTTTTAGGAATTATCCATGTTTCAAATGGATATCTAGAGGCAAATGGTGAGAGTACAATAAAATCTTTTGTTTCATATATGATCCTCTCATTTTTTGTAAGCTCCATGGATATTATATAATCATATAAACATTTGCCTTTTTTATTGTAAAACCTCTTTGAAAAAATAAGTTCTTCTTTAACTATTTTAGGCAGAATTGGCATTGCAATTATCTGAGAATGCGGGTGGCTAAGAGATGCGCCCGCCTCTTTTTTATGGTTTCTAAATATACACACATATCTAATGTTTTTCACTTGCGAGAGCGATTTATATCTCTCTACATAGGCTCTGAGTATCTCCTCCACCTGCGAAACTGGTAATGTAGCTGGATGTTTATCATGCTCAGGTGTCTCAACTATAACCTCATGTTTACCAAAACCTTCCATTGTCTGGTAAAAATCATCATATGATAATCCACTGTGATTTTTTTGCAGTTTAAGAGCTGGGAATTTGTTTTCTATACATCTTATCCACCATCCAGGTGTATCAGGTAGTGTTCCTTTTTTTCTAAATGCTAAAACCTCAGGTGGCGTCATTTTTTCATTCCCGGGGCAAAAAGGACATTCGCTAGCAGGAGAAATGTATTTATAGCCTTTCGATATAAAATCAGTGGGTCTTTTTCTCCTATCTGCAGCGATTATAACCCAGATGTCTTTATCATAGGTTTTTCTTATTTCAGACAAAATCATCAACCACCATAAGTTTTAACTCTTATGTTTTTTATGATGTTATCTGATTATTTCCTAATAAAAATTTTTCATAGACTGGTCTCTTATATAAAATGTCCTCAGCCCATGCTCTTAGCACCTCTGCAGTACTCCATGCTTGTGAGATACAACCATTTGCTTTAAAGGGCGGATCCCCATCGAAAACCTCATTTATGCAACCTATACCATATGTAGAGTTAATAGTATTTAAAAGAGGCTTTAGGAAAAACTTGTACGCATACCTCCTAGAATAAAGGGAATAACCTTGATTTTTCAGGAAACCTTTTATATAAGCTCCCATCAACCATGGCCATACGCACCCGTTGTGATATGCAACATCTTTATCATGTTCCCCTATATATTTTCCAATATACCTTGGGTCATCCCTTGAGAGGGTTCTCAGACCATAAGGTGTCAGCAACCTTCTCGTAACATCTTCTAAAATTTTTCTCCTCATGTTTTTCTCAACCATGCAGAAATCCATTGATAGAAGAAACATCTTATTAGGTCTGCAGGAGAGATCCACTGGTTCAATAACATCATATTGTTTATCATATTTCTTATTAAAACTCCTTCTAACCAGAGCGGCAAGAGGTGAATACACATCATCATAGCCGAGAATCATAGAAAACTTGCTCATCACCATCAACGCATTATACCATAATGCTTGAATCTCGACAGCTTTACCAGCCCTTGGTGTAACAAATCTACCATCAACCTTCACATCCATCCAGGTGAGACCAGCATCATGTGAGATAAGAAAATCATCATCCATCTTTATACCAAGATCAGTACCTTTCTCATAGTATTCTACAATTGATGCTAAAACATTCCACAGTCTTCTAACTAGTTTTACATCACGTGTATACTTAAAATACTGGTACACTCGATCAATATACCATAATGAAGTGTCAACAGAATTATACGCGACCCTTGAATCAATATCTAAAAACACATTGGGAATTAAACCTCTATTGCAAAACTCACCTAGATTTAACAACATATCCCTAGCATCAATGTACCTCCCTATTACAAGTGTTAGACCAGGTAGAGAGATCAGTAGATCCCTCCCCCAGTTGCTAAACCAGTGATACCCTGCAATGACAGATTTTTTACCTCTATGTTTCACTATAAAAGAATCTGCAGATAGAATAAGATCTCTAAACCTGCGGGGTAAAACACTTTTTTTTATTAAACTTTTTTTTCTCATCATCTCGTTTCTATAGAGCATGTTGATATCAAAAGAATAATTATTTTCAATTGTGAATGCTAAAAATTTTACATCATTTTTTGATATCCTACTTACAAATCCACCAGTTTGTAAAACATAGTCAACATAAGCCTCTTTTCTTTCCCTATCTCTTTCAAACTCTAATCTCAGCCATCTTCTATTTTTCTTATACTCATCAAGATTTGATATCACACCCAGTGTCTTATCTAGATTATCAAATCTAATTTCTACAACATTAGTGTTTTTAAAATTTTGATCTATAGAGAAAACATCATCTGTCTCATTTGTATCATAAAAATGTCTTGATGTAACTAGTGGAAAAGCATTAAAAACTATTGGCTCCATGGTTTTAAACTTATATTTGATAACCACTGTGTTTTTACTGAAAGGCATAAAAACAGTTTTTATAACATCCACGTTTTTTAC
>QMST01000150.1 GCA_003649745.1 Thermoplasmata archaeon
ACTGACAATGGTAAAAGCTGGACTTCCCCAGTATATTTTGCCTTAGAAGGAAACCAAACCTATCCACAAATAGATTCCTTTGATAGAGGTAATGTAATAGGGGTCTGTTTATCTGATTATTTTTATTATAATGGATACAAAGATTTTAATAGAAGTCACTTGTATATCTTAAATTTGTTAAATCCTTTCGATGATTCTACTTGGAGTTATTGGCCTTTTGATCTATGGAACTTGAGTGATGGAAAAAATGAATATAGAATAGAGAATATCTCAGCACTTTCTTTAGATTTACGTGGCAACAATGAGATTTTGATTTCAGTAGTAGGGGATGTATATAATAAGACAGCAAAGAAATGGGAAGTTAAAGAGGGACCTATAATTGTTTATACCGATGAATATAGCTACAATAGCGACGAATTGAGTTTGTGGTTTGTATGGTTTGAAGGAAATACTTCTACATGCTCTATACCAGCAACAGCTTTAAATGAAAAAGGTAAAAGCATGTTTATTGCATATCAAAAGAAAAACAACTCATCTTCTGAGATCTTTTGCCTCTATTCTAAAACAGGGGATATAAGCAATTGGAGCATGTACAATTTAAGTATGAATGGAAAAAATTTGAGCACACCATCTGCTATTATAAAAGATGGAAAAATTTACATAGCCATAGAATCTACCGACGGTATAGATACGAATATCATATTATATGAATCACAAAATGGAGTAAACTGGACAAGATATAATATTTCAACAAAATTAAACATTTCTGAAAAATATCCCGTGTTGTATTCAAATTCTACACATTTAATTTGTATATATTACAACGAATCTAAAGATATTTATTTAAGAACATCTCCAGATGGCAAGAATTGGTCTAATGCATTTGATATTAACAATGGTACAGGAACTGTTGTAGAAGAATATCAAACAGCGGATATCGCTGATTCAAAACATATCGTATGGACAGACAATAGAGATGGTAACAAAGATTTATGGATTGCTATAC
The DNA here is from genome assembly GCA_003649745.1 of Thermoplasmata archaeon. Taxonomy (GTDB): domain Archaea; phylum Thermoplasmatota; class E2; order DHVEG-1; family B8-G13; genus B8-G13. Next base: position 1,007 of record QMST01000150.1, read on the forward strand.
TAGGTGAGAAAGAAGAGAAAAAGGGAAAGCCAAAGTTGAACATAGTAAATGTAAATCTAGAGAGTAGTGAGAAAAATATGAATGCCTCAAACGTGATAAATATAACCTACTCTAATACTGGTGATGAAAACGCTACAATGGTTCAGCTGTTTGTAACCTCACAATGCATAATCGATGGCAAACCTAGGCTTGTGAATATAACAGAAAACTCAGCGTATATACCGGTTATACCAAAAAACACTACAAAGTATATTAGACTGCAATGGTTTACTATAGAGCCTCCTTGGAAATGGATGATGGAGTATCTTCTGAAGGAGTTTCTAAACAAGGGTGAATATCCACCCACGGTAAAGTACATGAATATCACTGAGATAATAGTGCAACTTGGTCCATGTCTAGAGTCTAATAAAACTGTTACTGCATCAATACCGGTTACTTGGGATGAAATATTTGGTAACCTTGGCTGGCGGCAAGCAATAATAATACCCACAGGGTCAATAAAAGCCGGAGAGTTCTTTAACATCACCGTATATAGTGACACTGGGCCGGTTAGCGATGCCCTGGTGATATGGCCTAAAACATCTACATCATTGCACATGCTAATGAGAATATTATCTATTGTTCCAGTATTGTTGACACTTAGCGAAATTCTTGGCTCAAAGGTATGGAAATTGCCTATAAAATCTAAATACAAGCTACTACTATCTTTATTGGTGCTTCTTCGCCCAAAAGTTGCTATGAAAACTCTATCAGTAGCTGCAATGTTTTTGGCATCATGTGTTTATATGACAGATCAAAACGGCAAAGTTCAACTTAAAGCTCCTGGTTTTGCTACAAATATACCACGTCCATTAATTGCGTTCAGCTATAAGTATAGATGTTTTAGAATAGAAATGATAACGGTGGAGAGCTAAAGGAAACCCTAACCTTTTTATTTTTTGAACACCCTACAAAGAAAAACTAGGAAAATTACTGCGGTAACTAAGTGCAAAAGTTCAAAAGCTGGTGTCTCACCTGCTGCCCGGTTGTTTTCACAGGTGATTGTGAAACTATCCACATCATCGATAACCTTGTATTGTTCACTAATCCATCCATTGTAATGTCCAACTTTTACTGTGAACTCAGTTATTTTTGAGATATTTAATGTTAGATTTGTTGTATAGTTTTGTCCTTCTAGTATCATGAGATGCCCGCTTAATGGTATCTCCGCTGTTTTTACTCCATCCTCTAGCACATCTCCCCAAAATATCTCCTCGCTACCTTTGTTCTTTATTGTGATATTGATTTTAAAATCCTGGTTTGGTTTCACTTTTTTAGGATAGGTTATATTTACTATGATAATATCTGGTGGTTTTTTCTCTTCCTCCTGAGTATAGTTGGTTCTGCTCTCATTATCTCCTCCTTTGAAATATGGTGGGACATTTATGTATCGTGAGCTATCAAAACTGCAGATGGTACCTTCATCATCTTTTACTCTAAGTGTTACCTTGTATCTACCTGGCCTAGCGTATTTATGAACAGGATTTTGCTCATAACTTATATTTCCATCTCCAAAATCCCAAGTATAATTTGTTATGTATCCATCTGGATCATAAGAAGTCGAGTTAAACTGCACTACAAAGT
>QMST01000151.1 GCA_003649745.1 Thermoplasmata archaeon
ATATTCTATGATGCACAGAGAGCGGACCTCAGGTGGCTTGGAATAGAATGGGATCATGCGTACAATACCTCAGACCATCTAGGAAGACATTACCAGTTTGCCCTGCAGCTGATAAACCAGGGTAATGCCTATGTCTGCACTTGTCACCCTGAGGAAATAAGAAAAAATAGGTTCAGAGGAATAGAATGCAAATGTAGAAAAAGAGATGTTGATGAGAACAAAGAACTCTGGGAAAGAATGCAATCAGATCTTCCACAGGGAAAGGCAATTTTGAGGCTCAAAGGTAATATGAAAAGCGAGAATACCGCTATGAGAGATCCAACACTGTTTAGAATAGTGGAGGCAGAGCATCCTATACATGGTGATAATTATAGAGTATGGCCAACATATGATTTTGCTGGGGCGGTAGAGGATAGCATAGGTGGTGTTACCCACCCGTTTAGAACAAAGGAATATGAACTGAGAGACGAGGTATACTTTTACATTTTAGATAAACTGGGATTAAGAAAACCTTATCTTATGGAGTTTTCGAGACTTGACATAGAAGGAATGCCAGTGTCAAAAAGACTAATAAAACCCCTTATAGAGGAAGGAAAAGTAGAAGGATATGATGACATAAGGTTACCAACTCTAAGGGCTTTAAAACGAAGAGGGATACAACCAGAGGCAATAAAACAATTTGTATTATCGCAGGGTATTTCCAAGGTTGAATCAAAGATAACCTTTGATCAGATAGAAGCGATAAATCGTAAGATAATAGACCCAGTTGCTAAAAGATATTTTTTTGTAAGTAATCCTGTAAAAGTAATTGTTGAAAATGCTCCAGAAATTGAAAAAGATTTGAAACTCCATCCAACAGAAGATCTTGGCTACAGGAGAATCAAGACAAAAAACATCTTTTACATATCCAAAGATGATGCTAAGAAGTACAAGATAAATGATAAAATAAGATTAAAAGATCTTTACAATATTGAAATAACAAAAGTAAACAACGCGATTCATTCAAAGTTTATAGGGAAAGAGCTCATACCAGGTATTGATAAAATACAATGGGTAACAGATGAACATGTAGAAACACTTATTTTAAAACCAAATCCGCTTTTCAAGAACGGTAAATATAATGAGAAAAGCCTTGAGAAAATAAGAGGCTACGCCGAAGCCGCAGTAAATGATGTAAGCATTGGGGATATACTGCAATTTGAAAGATTTGGTTTTGTCAAGATAGAAAGGAAGGAAAAAGGCGAGATAGTAGGTGTTTTTATTCACAGGTAGATGAGATTAGAATTAGATCTTATAAAAAGTCAGGATGTGGTGGATATATGGAGTTTGAAGATATTCGAAGGGAGATCGTTGATATTGGAAAAAAGCTGGTGGAGAGGAGATTAACATATGGAACATGTGGGAATATAAGCTGTAGAGCTCCTGATGGAAGGAGGATGTTGATAACTCCTAGTGGCATACCCTATGAGATGATAAAACCTGAGGATATACTTATTTTAAATTTTCATGGAGAAATCGAGAAAGGGGATCTTAGACCATCTGTCGAAACCCCTTTTCATCTAGCAATATATAGAAGAAGAGGAGATGTGAACGCAGTTATACATATACATTCCCAGTATACATTAGCCGTGTCTGCAGTCTCTGATTTTGTTCCAGTTTTCCTTGATGAGATATTTTCTCACATTGGAGGAGATCTACAGGTTAGTAGATATGCTTTGCCGGGAAGTGCAGAGCTGGCTAAAAATGTTATAGAGGCCTTGGGTGATAGAAATGCTGCTCTTCTTTCAAATCATGGTGCAGTGTGCTGTGGGAGAAATCTAAAAGAGGCGTTTGAGATAGCTGAAATCGTTGAGGAGATATGTAAGATATTTATACTATCCTCCTCACTTGGTGAGATAAAGATTCTGCCTGATGAAGGTAGAAAATATCAACGTGAAATGTTTGAAATGAAAAAAACCTAGGATGCTTTATATTCTGGTTCTATATGTTAGATACAAAAAATTATTTAAATCAGGTATGCCATATAACCCCTTTAGTAGCTAGGAGGAAATGGGATGAAAAGAACGATACTATTTATGTCTTTTTTAATCATAGCCTTATCCCTAGCTGGTTATGCTGCTGCACTGGAGCCAATAACACCAAGTTTTAGTTTCAATGTAACAATCACAGCAATAACTATTGCTGCAATAGCAATAATTGTAACATTTTTCTTTATACACGCTGGGGTAAAATATGTTACACCAGAAAATGTACTTAGCAGCGAACCCAGAAAAAAGATTTACCATTATATAGAAGAATATCCGGGGTCTCATCTTAGAGAGATAGCTAGAGATTTGAACATGAAACCAAGCAATGTTTCCTGGCATTTGAGGAAACTGGAGGAGACAAATCTTATTAGAAGTAGAAGAATAGGTGGTAAGAGGGTATACTACCTAGTGGAGGGGGGAATAGAAGCTAGGAGAATAGCGATAGCAGAGTCTATACTTAAGAATAGAAATGCAAGAGAGATTTTAGAATACCTGCGTGAAAACCCTGGGAAGCATTTACTTGAAATTTCAAGAGCA
>QMST01000152.1 GCA_003649745.1 Thermoplasmata archaeon
CAAGCTGCTCTTTAATTGACTTCAATAGGCGTAAGGATGGTAAATCAGAAATAAAAAGTGTATTGTTATAAAAGTAATTGTTCATCACTCCCATTTTATAAAAAAAGTCGCACATAAAGCATAGAGATATTTCGTCTTTTAATCTATGATCTCTATTTATAGGGGGAGAATATCCAAAGTCATATATCATATTTTGAGAGTCAACAATGATATCCTTTTCTTTATCTACCATATGCAATTTAGTATATGGCGATCCACACACTACACATCTTTTTGAGGATTTTTTTATGTCAACAACTCTTTTAGATAGGATTTCTTTAATTTTCTCTGGAGGAACATAAATATCAACTCTTTTGGTTTTCTCGATTTTTAATTCTTCCTCTAATTTTTTATTTCCTCCATGCCAAAACTTTCCCTTCGTTGAAAATTTTTTTGCCAGCTCCGTAAATTTATCGTATGAAATTTCTTTCACTCCGTAGATCTCCTGTAATTTATCTATTTTTATCCTTCCTGCAAAAGATTTCCTGTTTATTTTAGGAGCTGTTATGACATCATTTAAATCTTCGCTTACGTATGCCCTTTCGTTAGGTGTCTCTTCAATTATCTCTCCATAATATATATTCATAAGATATTTGTAAACTTTCTTCATATTTTCTTCTGGACAGTAGAATGTTAAACTATCATCTGTAAGCTCTATTTTTATACCGTCCCAATAAATGATCTCTTTTCTATCAATAGTTTTTATTGAATCAGCTTGTTTTTGAAGGTACAAGAATGCATTAACCAATCCATTATTATAGAGAAAATCTCCTCTGCGATATCTTACTGCTAATTCATCTGAAATCTCTTTTGTTACATCTATCTAAATCACCTCAAACATACCGAAGCCTTGGGAATTTTTACTCCCAATACCAGAATCATATGCCAACTTAAGAAGTTTTTTATTGCCATTTAACCTGAGTTTTCCCATATATCCTCGTATCACCGTTCCCCTGTATGTTATGATATGCTCCCGCGGCTTCACTAAAGTTTCTACCTGAAGTTTTCTTGCCACTGGCTTTTTACCATAAAATGCTTCATACTTTTTCCTAAGATTCTTGTCTACCAATTCCACAAATTCATTCTCATCAGGGGAATAGTAATAGGTTTTTTTCCTACCATCCTTTGTAAACAAAGTACTATAAACAACAGCGGGAGAGAGCATTCTAATTTTTATCTCATCTGTTATATCTGGTTCAGGATGAACTCTTATAGACTCAACATAAATTTTATTTTTAACCAGCTCTAAATCATCCTTTCTAAGAAGAGTACTACCCAACTCGCTAACAAATCTATCCAAAGGAGAACTTATAGTAAGATACACAGGAGGATAAAATCTAATTCTACCTTTATTTATCTTATGTCTACCGTTTAATCTTGAAAAAGTGAACATTTTAAATTTTCTCTTGCCAAGGGTATAACCTCTATCATGAAGAAATCTACCTAACCGTGGAGATATATGAGCATATAAAAAACTCTGTATATAATAGTTATAATGAATAGGAAACTCTATTCCCCCTTTGTCAAAGGTGAACTCTATTGTAAGACGCACTAGAATAGTATAAAAAACTTTCTTTATAAAGACTTTGCCTATATACCCCTTTTAAGAGTAAAAATATATGTACAATCCCGTTAGCCTATCTGAAAAAGTTGAAAGCATTGTCACTAGTGGAAATCTTAGAAAATATTATCGATTTCGTGCTACAAGATTCTATGGTGGCATAGCAACCGCGGACACAGTTGGCTGCAACCTCCGATGTAAATTCTGCTGGTCTGGCAACAGCGTATGGAATGCAAAAAACACAGGTGATTTCTACACACCAGAACAAGTAGCAGAAACACTCAAGAGAATAGCAGAGGAAAAAGGCTACAATCAGGTAAGAGTTTCAGGAGGAGAACCAACCATTGGGAGAAAACACCTGATAGAACTTCTAGGACATATTGACAAAAAATTTCTTTTCATCCTAGAAACCAATGGCATACTTCTAGGTTTAGATAAAACATATGTAAAAGAATTATCCAGATTTAGAAATCTACATGTCAGGGTATGTCTAAAAGGATGCACACCAGAGGAGTTTTCATGGCTTACTGGTGCAGAGAAAAATGGTTTTGAATATCAGCTAAAAGCTCTTGAGTATTTGAGAGATGAAAATTTGAGTTTCAACATAGCATTAGTATCAACAAAAAAAGATAAACAAAATCTTTTCAACAAGTTAATAGAGATGGGTCTAGGAAAAATCTTTATAGAAATAGAGGAAATAAAATTGTATCCAGCGGTGAAAAAAAGGCTTAAAAGGGAGGAGATGTTAAAATATTTCCAAGGATAAAACCATTAGAACATAGGCTGGGAGCTACTTATCACACTGTATATGTTAAAAAAACAAAAAAACCTGTTAGAAGACTGCGCCCATCACATACTCCCATGCACAAGTTAAAATCAAATGTTTGTAAAAAGCAGCAATCTGGCTTCCTATAATCACAGTTCCACAAATCCTGATTCTAGGCTATTTGTTTAACAG
>QMST01000153.1 GCA_003649745.1 Thermoplasmata archaeon
CTACAACGGTTGGTGAAATACTGAACATTCTTAGAGAAAGGTTTCCCAACGAAAAGGAGCTTGATAAAAGGCTGCTTTACTACCTTTACAGGATGGATGAGCTGGGTTACATATCTATTTAATTTAAACCTTCTCTGTTTTCCTTATAACCATATAACCGTGGTCACGTTTCCAGACAACTTCAGCATTACTAACCCTTATCTCTCTATCATAGAGCGGTGATTTGGTAACAAAGGTTTCAAACTCCCCTCCTTCTCCAGCGACATGAATCCTGTTTTTCTTGCAGTGTTCTATGAAATCTCCAACGTTCTTTTCGTTTATCTCCGCCCCAAGCCATTCCCTGCCAAGCCCCTCTGCAGATATGCTAACGATTATGAATCTAAACCCAGCCTCCACCTGCCATCTTAACAGCTGCTCAGGGTTTTTATGCCAAAGCGGTGTAAAGGATTTTAAACCAATTTCATCACACACATGGTTTATACGGCTACGTTGGTAGTCTGATGCAACGGCACCGCTTATAACGCCGTCAATAGGTAAATTTCTTAAAACCTCTTTTAGGTCATCCAGCTCCCTTTCTTTCTCACCCCCGGTACGTTTCGTTATCAACTTAATACCCATGCTGTCTGCAACAGCCGGTAAAACATGGAGGTTTATACTGTGGAACATCCAAGAGTCTTTGTTGAAAGGAACAAGGTTAACAAGACTGGTTACATCCCATCCATATTGAATTGTTATATACACGGCGTATATGGAATCCTTTCCACCGGATACCAAAGCAGCGACTCTCATTGAATAGTGTAATGCAGTAGAGGGTTAAATGCACAACGATTAAAACACCCCTTGTGTATTCTAAAACACGTGTGAACATGAAGATAGGCATCATAAGCGGTCATATTATAGATTCCTTCGTATCCAGTGGAGAGGAGATGAAGGTGGAGACACCCTATGGAAATGTTTTGCTTTGGCACACCAAAAGAGGGAGCAAGGATGTGTTTTTTTTGAATAGACATGGCAAGAAAGGCAACCTGCCTCCTCATAGGATAAACTACAGAGGAATTATTCATGCCTTTAAGGCCAGTAACGTCGACTGCATACTATCATTAGCCACAGTGGGTTCCCTCAAACCATCGATAGAACCTGGAGATATTGTGATACCAAACGATTTCATAGATTTTACAAAGAATAGATGCTACACGTTCTACGATGATCAGCGGATACACGTTGATCTATCAGAACCTTTTTGCCCCTCATTACGTGACAAAATAAATGAGGTCTGCGGAAGGATGAAACAGAGATGCCATGCAAAAGGAACTTACCTTGCCACAGAAGGACCAAGGCTGGAGACACCAGCTGAGATAATGATGTTTTCCAAGTTCGCTGATGTTGTAGGTATGACCGTTGTACCTGAGGTTATTCTAGCTAGAGAAAAAGAGATATGTTATGCATCCCTATGCCTAGTATGTAACATGGCAGCAGGGCTGCAAAGTAGTTTATCTGCCGATGAGATAGTTAAGGTTGTGACAAAAAAGAAACCGTTGCTTACAGACCTCTTGAACAACATTATTGAGGGTATCGTTGAAGGCCGCTCATGTACCTGCAGAAATTCTCTTGAGAAGGCGAGACTATGAAGGATTTTGAGATAATAGAGCACACGGCTGATGTCGGGATAAGAGCCTTTGGAAGAAACCTTGCAGAGTGTTTTGAAAACGCGGCAAAAGGCATGTTTCATCTTATCACCGATGGCTCAGAGATATCATCCATTGGGCAGTATAACATAAAACTCAAGGCAGAGGATCTGGAGCAGCTATTGGTTGATTGGCTGTCTGAATTGCTTTTTTTACAGAGCGCACACAACCTTGTATTTGGGAGATTTGAGGTTGAACTTGATGAAAAATCTGCAGCACTTTCAGCAAAGGTTTTTGGTGAGGAGTACAACCGTAGAAAACACCGTTACGGTGTTGAGATTAAAGCCGTGACATACCATATGCTTAAGGTGAAAAGGGAACCACCCTATGAAGTGCAGGTTTTGTTTGATATCTGAAGAAAAAGGTTAAATCTAACCTATTGAATATGGAGAAGATAGGTGAAACCATGGAGAACATACAGAAGATAACAAAAGATATGACCATACGAGAGGTTATTGACAGATACCCGGAAACTGCGCTTATTTTTTCCAAGTATGATGTTGGCTGCATAGGTTGTTTCGCGGCGTCCTATGAAACCTTAGAAGACATCGCCCGTGTTCACGGCACAGATATCAAAAAACTCATCAAAGATTTAAACGAGGTCGTCAAAGACAGATGAAAGGAAGTTATGTTCTAATTTTAAAGGTTAAAAAGGACGTGAACTGTAACATCGGTCGGCTTGGCAAAACACTGTTTAAAAAAGGGTTCTACGCATATGTTGGCTCAGCAATGAATGGTTTAGAACGGCGTGTGTCAAGGCATCTATCCAGTAACAAACGTCTCCACTGGCATATCGATTATCTCTTGAAATGTTCAAACGTTGAAGAGGTATTTTACAAGGAGAGTGAAAAAAAGGAGGAATGCAC
>QMST01000154.1 GCA_003649745.1 Thermoplasmata archaeon
CCTTGGCAAAAAAAGGTTTAACCTATGCAGACTCCGGAGTAGATATATCCCAAGAGGAAAAAGCTATCAAAAAACTTCTTCATAGTATAAAATTTAAAAGAAAAGACATCGGAAGACCCATAAATGGACATTATGCCGGGCTAATAGAATTTGGAGAATATATTTTGGCTTTATGCACAGATGGAGTGGGAAGCAAATTATTAATAGCCTCTGAGATGAAAAAATGGGATACCATAGGTGTTGACTGTGTCGCTATGAACGTAAATGATGCCATATGTGTTGGCGCTGAGCCCATAGCTTTTGTTGATTACATTGCTATAGATAAACCTGATCCACATATACTGGAAGAGATCGGCAGAGGTTTATCCAAGGGAGCTGAGATGGCAAATATTTCTATTGTTGGAGGCGAAACCGCTACTTTACCAGATATAGTAAAGGGTTTTGACCTAGCTGGAACATGCTTAGCTTACACTAGAAGAGATAAGCTAATTTTAGGCGACAAGATAAAACCTGGTGATATAATAATTGGATTAAAAAGCAGTGGATTACACTCAAATGGATACACACTTGTTAGAAAAGCAATTGAAAGAAATGGTTTATCCTATTTTGACAAGTTTCCCACTGGTATCTATCCAAATAAAAAAATTGGAGAAGTTTTACTCACACCCACCAAAATATATGTAAAAGAAATACTAGAATGCATAGAAGAAATAGAAATCCATGGTCTAGCACACATCACAGGAGGAGGACTCAGGAATCTTCTAAGATTGAATAAAAATGTAAAATTTGTTTTAGACAACCCAATTAAGATACCTGATATATTCAAATTTATACAAGATTTAGCAAAAGTTGATGACAAAGAGATGTACCAAACATTTAACATGGGAATGGGTTTCGCTATTATTTTACCTGAAAAAGATAAGGAGCAAACCCTGGAAATAATATCAAAACACTCAAAAGCTCAGATTGTAGGGCATGTAGAAAAAGGAAAAGGAGTTTATATTCCAAATTTGAACATTTACTATCAATGAACTTTGTTCTCCAGAGAAGAAATTTTTTATTTTAACATGATCTAATCTTCCAACCTAATAATCTAAATATCACCAGAGTAGCAAGTAAAAAGATAAGAAATATAACCAATGTAAACCCTAAACTCCATTTGAACACTAAGGGGCCGTTCATTACATGAAGCATTATAAACATTGGTAATAATGCTATTATACCACTTAATGCTAAATCTACCGCTGCTGGTGTTTTAAACCTTGGATCCGCAACTCTAACCAGTATCAACCCAGTTGCCAGTGTACCAGTTTCCATACCATATAATCCAGATATCCTCTCAAAGGTATATTCTCTCCAGAGTTTGCTTCCAAAATAGAAAATCCATAAAAGGGTTAGTACACCAGTTACAGCTGAAATAACAATTATTGGTACCATGTATTCCCAGACTACAGTGAGAGAGATAGCTGTTATAGCTGCGACCACTAAAAAATCAATACCAAAACCAGTTATCCTCTCCTGCATCTCAATGTTTAGAACATATCCTACACCAATTTTTTCAATAATCCATCTAACAATGTATGCTATCAGCAGACCCCATATGAAGAAGAAACCCCAGTACATTTCTGCTAGGTCAGATGGAGCAATGTATGCCAAACCCTTTACGAAAAAATATGTTAGAATATATACTAGGCCTACAAGGGAAAAATGGAATGACAGAGAGTCTATTGCAGATGAATGCGTGGTTAGAACACCAGCTGATTCTCTCTGCATTTCTTCTGGGTACAATCCCTTTTCAAACGCAATAGACACTTTCTCACTGCTGCTTGAAGTATACCTTTTTCTAATGGCCCAACTTACAAGTGGAACACCTATGAAAATAGCAAAAAGGAAACCTATAGCTGCGAAACTTAAACCAATAGTGGAGGCATTGACGAAACCAAAACCCTCCCAGGATTTACCAATAGAAAGAGCCTGACCAGGCCCCTCCTCAAAACCCATTGTTACAAGGAAGCCAAAACCTGGGTTTAGTCTGTACCCTATTATGTTGAATAGATAAGTCAACCCTCCACCTATGATAAACTGTAAAGCTGCAACAGAGACTATAAGGATACCCATTACAACTATATCTCTAAAACCTTTTCTCATATCATACGTATTTTTCTTTGCACCTTTTGTGAGACCAAGAGATATAAATGTTAAGTTGAAAATATGATATGTTATGTTTTCTAATATTGGTACTGAGAGTGGCAAAATATGAACCTCTCTCAAAATTAGCCCTAGAAGTCCACCAATTATGCATGCTGGTACAAAAAATCTTTGAAAAAATTTCACCCTAGCTCTCAGAGCTATGCCAATCAACAATAGTATTCCTATTGAGCCAAGAGCAACAGCCTCATCAAAGGGAAATATTACTCCCATAGCCTATCACTCATTTTTAAAAATTATCTTTTTACTTTTCTCTATAGATACTTTCGGTATCTTCATATGAAATCTTTTTCTCACTTCCTCATCATATTCTTTTTCTCCCATCCTCCCC